>CALFDI010000359.1 GCA_937952875.1 uncultured Verrucomicrobiales bacterium | reverse complement strand
GGATTTAGCAGGTAGCAACAGTTGACGATTGCAGTAGCGAGCTTATCTGCAACTTCCTCCCAGATCTTGACTGCGATTTGATCGCCTTTCTGAGCGGCGAGTGAGAGAGCGTGCGGTGAGCAGTCGTTAATATTCCGGTCGATGCCTGCTTCCGCGTAGGCAGCCCTCGCATCAGCGGCAATTTCGTTATTTCCTATGTAGTCTTCTAGTGCTCCAGAGTTGTTATATGCGCCAATGCGACCTTTGTGATCGATACTCATCTGTCCGACTTCACCTGCTCCTGATTTTGCTCCGCGTAGCAATGCATTATTGACGATCACTCCGCCACCAACGCCGGTGCCGAGTGTGAGACAGACAAGATGATTCATACCACGGCCAGCGCCTCGCTTCCATTCAGCGTAGGCCATACAGTTCGCATCATTTTCGACAATGCAGGGAAGGCCTACGCGTTCTATCATGAGATTACGCAGTGGAATCGATCTCCAACCGGCAACGTTTGTGAGATTGTGAACGATGCCTTTTTCAAAGTCGACAAAGCCGGGCATGCCGATGCCGATAGCCTCAACCTTAGGGTGGCGTTCACGGAGATCTGCGATGGCTCTAGAGATCGCATCAATGAGCGCTTCGGGGGACTCAAAGTCTTGAGTCGCGATGGGTGGAGCATCATCGATGATATTACTTCTGTAGAGAACACCGATCTTGATGGATGTGCCGCCAAAATCGACACCTATAGCTAAAGGGACATCACTCATAATGCCCTAATACTAACGTTCAATGACCCATCTAGAAAAGACCTATTTCTCAGAAGACCAGAGTCGCGCAGCGATAAGGCGCATTCCTTCGAGTGTGAGGTCTGGGTGGTGCCGATGAATTTCTGGCATAGAGCGTGTGATGAGTTCTGCATCTCCGCCAGTCGCAACGATGTGTGGCTTGCCGTCGATTTCTTTGCAGAGTCGATTGAGAATGCCTCTAACAAGTCCTCGATAGCCGAATACGGCTCCTGATTGCATGGCATGAGTCGTCGATTTCCCAATGGCTGAATCAGGCTCTTCTAGATTGATCTGTGGGAGGAGTGCGGTGCGTTTTTTTAAATCGCTGGTCATAGCGGCTAAGCCGGGTGCGATGACTCCGCCGATGTAGCTGCTCTCTGGCGAGACGACATCGAATGTGACGGCTGTGCCAAAGTCTACTACGATAGCTGGGGAACCGTAGTGGTGGGAGACGCCGACAGAGTTAGCTAGGCGGTCGGCGCCGATTTGGCTAGGCTGCGGGTAATCTATAGTAATGCCTAGATCTGTAGTATGCGATAAAATGTGAATGTCTTTATCTGGAAAGCAGAGAGAGAGAGTCTCAGCCTTTTCTGGGACAACTGAGCTGATGAATACGTGTGAAAATTCCTGGCCTGAGAGAGCGTTAGAGACGGTCTGCTCGGAAATGTCAGCGGTGCTGATGATTGCACGGAACTCTAGTAATTCGCCCTCGTTCGCGAGCGCGAATTTCGTTCGCGTATTTGAATTGTCGATTAGAAGAATTCTCACGACGGAAAAAGATGGGTTATTCAGGCATGATCGCATCGAGCAGACGATCAATGCCTTCTTGTGCTATAGTGGACTGCGGGTGCAGGCGCTTAGCTTCGAGATACCAGGACAGTGCAGTGCCTGTCTGGGCAGGTGTGCGCTCTTCCATCGTTTTGGCTTTATCGAGGGCATTCGTAAAGACTGAGACGCTGCTACTGAGATCAGCTATACGTCCGGCGAGCACGGGATCATCAGGAAAGTCATCTCTGAGGAGGCGAAGATTCTCATATGCTCCGTAAGGTTGGCCTGCATCTTTCAGTCTGTTGGCGATCTCGAGGCCAGCTTCTATCTTAGTGATGTTTTTCATGATCTGCTCGAAGGCTTCGAGTTTCTCAGGTTGATCAGATATGGCGGGAACGAGTTCGTATTGGCGTCGAACGATCTCTCGGTAATTTTTTTCAGAAAGCAGGCGATCAAAGTCATTTCTCGCTTGGAAGAGTGATCCTCCTCGTTGGACGAGCTTGTCGAATTCGTTGAGTTTTGGATTTTGCGGCCACGCTTCCATGGCTTTTCTGATCTCGCCCTGCGCTGCTTCTGTATCGCCAGAAGCGAGGTGAGTCTTGGCCATCATAATGCTCATGTCAGAGACACGGGTGTAGGTCGCTATCGCTGCACGGGCCTTTGTTCCGTCGAAGTCTTTGACTGTCTTGGTCAATGTATCGAGGATCGCTTTTGCAGTGGCGTAGTCGCGAACATCGAGAGCGCCGATAAGTTGATAGCTCTGACGGACGAACAGTTGAATCTTTCTTTTAGAGTCATAGTCAAGTGTGGCTATGGGGGGCAAGAATTCACCCATCATGTATGACTCTGTTAGGCGCTTGGATGCACTCGTCAACTCATCACGGTCTAGTAAATACTTAAAGGCTTTGACTCCTTTGTCCACATCGCGAATGGCCTCGCTCGCCATACTGTCTAATGTGCCGACTGTCGGGTTCATTCCGAGTCCATTCGCGAACAGCTTTCCAACGTCTGAATTTTTATCGAACTCGAGTGAAGCATCACCATCCCGCCAGATCATTGTGTAGAAGCGAGTCGCCATGACGACGTGCTCGAAACGGCGTTGCATGAAGAACTGCATGATCATTGCTTGGTATTGCACTTTTGCCTGTGCGATACGGATCTCGGTTTTTGTGCGTTGGAGCTTTTGCAGAGCAGTGAGTTCGATGATGCGAGCGGCATTGAGTTTTTCGGTATGCGACTCGAGCGCTTTTCTACTGCGGTTGCCGTCTTTGTCAGTGACTCTTTCGAATTGCTGCTTGCCGCTTTTGACGTCGGAATTACGTGCCAGTCGGCGTTTTTCCTCGTCCATCGCTTTGGTTAATTCCTTAACGCCATTGATATCCTTCTTGGCAAGCATCGAGGTGTAGACGGCTTGTGCGAGGGTGTCGCAGAGCTTGGCATCACCTGGGTAGAGGGAGGCACGAGGAAGGAGCTTGAAGGCCTCTTTCATCTGTGGACCTTTTGGGTTATTAGGAGAGAGCGCAGTTAAAATGGCGTTGATGCTTTCTCGATATTCTGCTGCGGCTTCAGATTCATCTGGTGGCTCAGCAAGAAACTTTTCAAAGCGGGCGCCAAAAAAGCGGTTATCTGTGGCGCTCCATGTTTTCCCGTTCCATGAAATAGTCTCCGTCGTCGGGTCGAGGAAGGGGAGTTCGCTGCCGAATGGACTCTTAGACGTAGACTGAGAAGAGCTTGATGGACTCGTGTCAGTTTGTGACGACGGGCGTGCAGGCTGCTGACTTGGTGGTGTGTAGACTTGGGCGAAGAGGGACGAAATACCGAGCCCGGTGATGAGAAAAAGTCGAGTGATCATAGTGCGTAGAATTAGAGGGCTTCGATAGCTGATGCGACGGCGATACCGCCTTCTCTGAAGGTGGCTTTAAACATGTATTTCTGGCGTGTTTCAATATTTCCGAGGTCTGCACTCGCTGGGACTTCGACTGGTATGTAGCCGGAGCCATTTGCTTGGTCGATGTATACGCTGAGGATTTGGCCCTTTGAAGGGGTGTAGCGAAGCTTCTCGTCAACAGTGCCTTCGAAGCGGTATGTATTCCCCCGCAGAGAATTTCCATTAGCGAGGAAGTCTCCGACCTGAAGAGGAGTGGTATCACTAAAGCGTTCATCTTTTCCTCCCTTAACAAATGACATGGCCATGTAGCCTATCACGGCGATGGCAACGACGAATAGAATGATGATGACTGGATTGGCTCCTGAGCTGGCGCGGCGTGGCATAAGTAGATATTGGTCGAAATATGAGAAGAGATGAAGGCCTTATTTAGACTTAACGTGTAATCATCTCTTTTTCTTATAACGTATGAAAAATGAGTGGAAGATGAATAGGGTCTCCTCGCACAATGGTCTCTCGCCGGTGCTGTAAGCTATTCTACCGATATACGCCGTCTGCAGAGCTGTCCTGGATGGATGATGAATCACCCCAGATCGCCTTGGGGAATTTCTCGGTTTCGATCCAATGTTGGATTTCCGCGAAGCTTCTGTTGTCCGTCTGGGGGAGGTCCCAGACGGTGACATATCCTTTTGAATCAGTCGTTAAGATCTCAGTCTGATTGTCATTGAGACTGATTGTTCTGATGCGTCCGATATGAGTCAGCGGGTTCCCAATCGGGCGACCAGTCTTGATATCCCATATTTGGATGGAGTTGCTCTTTGTCGCAGTGAGGAGATGCTGTCCATTTTCTGTGAAGCGCACCCAGCCGACGCGGTTATCATGATGAATGGGAGGTGAGACAGGTCGGAAGGTCTCTTCATCGAATACTGCTGCCTGATAGCTAGAGCTGGCAATGGCTAGGAGCTTGAGCTTTGGCTCGATGCATAAGTCTTCAATTTTTCCGATGCCGTATTGAATTTCGCGTATTAATTTCCCCGATGAGATGTCGAGCCACTTGAGCTGCCCTTGGAGAGAGCCGATGATGAGCTTCTTATTGTCGCTAGAAAATACTACTGAGTCGTAGGAATTTTTTAATAGGAGTGATATGGGATATATTTTTTTTGTGCGCATATCATACACGAGACTTTTCTCCTGAGTTGCGACAAATAAGTAATCTTCATTATGGCTGAGGGCCATTTTGATAATACTGTTATCATCGACACCATAGTCAGAGATTAGGGTGTTCGTATCGAGGTGGTATTCCCTGACGAATTTGTCTCCTCGATCGAGGCTGAGATAGGAATTGTAACGCTTTCTTAAGATAAGACCCTTTTCAATGAAGGTTGCTCGAATCGCCTGATCACTTTCACGTGGTGAGAAAACTGGTTTTGGATCAGGGCGGAGGAAGTGGTTCAGCCGTGTTTTCTCTGTCCGCTCACTTACGACGAGTTGATCCGATTTTTGAGTAAAAATCGCTCCGCTGAGATCAGTGTCTAAAAAGGCCTGCCAGAGGATTTTCTTTTTTGGTTTTTTCCAAATAGAGACTGATTGATTCTGATGCCCCACACAAAGATGCTGCCCGTTCTGCGAGGTCGATACCCATTTTGAATATTCTGGTAGCCTAAGTGCCTGCCAAACCTCTCGAGATGTGGTCGTGTCCCAAAAGCGTATCGTTCCATCACGACTGCTAGTGATGAGAAGAGATCCATCTCGACTGAAGTGCGCGACATCAATTAGGCTACTATGCGAGATGGTTTTGCCTTTTGTGATTTCATTCTGTGAGCTAGATGTTTTGAAATCTACTATATGTCCAGTGTAAGCGTTCTTCTTGGAAGCGAAAAAGTGTGATGCACATGAGGTGATGGAGAAGAGTTTTGATGAGTCCTCGAGAGTCCATGTTTCTGTATCGCCAAATGGATTGGATAGATCGAGGAAATGATGCTCTCTATCGTTTGCGAGAATTCCTAGAGTGTTAGATTCTCTAGCTAAAGTCAGTGCGTTGATTGGCCCTAAATCTTCCGCGATATGACGGTTGAAGTCTAGAGATGTGAAGTTCCACTCAATGACTCGCCCTTGCGTGTCGCCGGAAATGAGAGTCTCACCACTGTTCGAGAATACCACATCTGTTAAGAAGATTTTTTCGCCGTCGGAAGGTATCTTTTTGAAAATATTAACGATTTCATGATGCCTTTCGTAGGTGGTGTCGACTTTGGTCCACTTGGAAATATTTCCATTTTTATGAGCTGTGATAAAGGTGTTTTCTGATTTGTAGAGTAGGGTGACAGTTTTTTTCGTAAGCTGAGTGTGATATAGATGCGCCCCACTAGATGTATCGTATACGGAGAGTCTTCTGTCTTCGCTGATGATGGCGAGATGAGCGCCGCTCGGAGAGAGCGCAAAGTGTCGAATGGGATGGTCTATCTTAAAGTTTTTGACGAAAGACCAGTGATCTTGGCTTCTGGCTCCCAGGTTCCATCGAGCAGCGTTTTCTAGATCTTTATCTCCGATTTGCCTGGCAAGTTGTGCCGACTCGAGGAACTGTGACAAGCATTCGACCTGATTATTCAAGCGGGTTGACATCACTCCATTATCAAAGATGGCTTTCGCCTGTTCATGAAGAGCGTTCTTATGAGCTTTATTCCAAGTCTTCGCTAATTTGAGAGGAATGAGGATGCTTCCTAGAATAAGAGTAAATCCAAATAAACAAGCGAGTGCTGACGTTGGATTCCGTTGACACAGTTTTACCGTTTTCTCTAACAGTCCGACTTTTTTCGCCTGAATAGGACGGTGGTTTCGAAACTTAATGAGGTCCGCCGAAAAGTCTTCGGCAGTTTTATAGCGTTTATCGATATTTCTGCGTAAACATTTAGCACAAATCGTATTTAAATCTTTTGGGATGGATGCATTTTTCGTTCTGAGGCTAGTCGCTTCTTCTTTGACAGTTTTCTGCAAGGAGTCCCACACGTTTTTTCCTTCTAACGGAGGGACTCCTGTTAGCATGTAATAAAGTAATGCTCCGAGTGAGTATATGTCTGCTGAAGGAGAGTTTTGTGACGATTCACCGGTGATTTGCTCTGGTGCTAGGAATCCCGGGGTTCCTAGTATTTCACCAGTGAGTGTAAGGCGTTCATCTGAAAAAGATCTTTTGGCGAGGCCGAAATCAGATACGAGTGCGCGGAATTTTTTCTGCTTTCGTTCTTCATCACTATCATGGGTGAGAAGAATATTACTCGGTTTAAGATCTCTGTGAATGATCCCTCTTTTATGTGCAAATGCGATGGCTGAAGAAATTTGCAGTATGATGTCAACGGCTTGATTGACTGTGAAAATGCGTTCACTAATGACTTCTTCGAGGTTGGGGCCATCGATATAGCCCATGGTGAAGAAGTGCTGATTACCTACACAGTCAGCTTCGAAAATTGGGACGATGCTTGAATGATTTAGCTGTGCTGCAGATTGCGCTTCTGCGTAAAAACGTTGAACTTCACCTTGAGTCGAGAGAGCTCCATTTTTGAGCATTTTTAGGGCGACTATTCTGTCGAGCTGAGCTTGTTCAGCTTTGTAGACCACTCCCATGCCACCTTGGCCAATTTTTTCCAGTAGCGTGTAACCTTGGAAAACTTGAGGGAATTCGTCTTCACTACTTTGAGCCGTGCGCAGAGTTTTGACCTCGGGTAATACGCTTATTGGGTGAGCAAAGATCTCATTTGATTTTTCATATGCTTCTAACAAGCTGTCGACTTCTCGCCTGATTTTTGGCGGTCGATTTAGGCAGACTTCTTCGAGAAAGAGGCGTTTAGCTTCGCTATCTTCGATGCTGATAGCAGTATTGAAGATGTGTGAAACTGTATTTCTAGGAGTGTCAGGCAAAGTGTCTTTTGCGTGATTTGTTACATTTTTGATTCAATTTAACTATTTCTCCATTTCACGATATAGCCAAGATTTACCAAAGTTCCAATAGTTATTGGTTGTTGCTTTAGATATATTGAGAGTTTCCGCTATCTCATCCACGGTAAGTCCTCCAAAAAAGCGTAACTTAATCACTTCAGCTTTCTTCGGGTAGATCTTGTCCATTTTGGCCAAGGCTTCATTGATGGCGAGAAGGTCGTAGTCTTTATCAGGAGTTGATTGAGTATCCTCATTCAGTTCCACCTTTTTGAAATTCCCTCCTCGTTTCTGACTCTTTTTGGAGCGTGCGGAATCGATGAGAATACGTCGCATAACCTCTGAAGCTACGCAGAGGAAATGTTTTTGATTATTGTAAACACGGTCTTCCTCTTTAGCCATTAGCCGCATGTAAGCCTCATTAATGAGCGCAGTCGGCTGGAGGGTATGGCCAAGTGTTTCTTGGCGCATGTGGCACTGAGCAATCCGCTTTAAATCGGGATAAAGAGGCGTAAATAACGCTTTTTTGCTGAGGTCGGTGTCGTTGTTTTGTGTGCTAACCATATCAATGTGTTTATCATTAATCGTTATGACGAACGGTAAATCAAGTCAATTATACGGGGGAGATATAATATCATTTTCTCATCAAAAAATGAGCAGTATTGATTTTTCAGCTAGACCCATTAGGATGCGTTTTATGAAGCTTTTTCACTTACTAGCAGCAACATTTTTTTTACCAATGTCGTCCTTTGCAGACGCGCCTATCCTCACTGAGGAAGAAGTGAAAAATGGATTCCATGAGCATGCTGTTTTGGCGCAATTTCATCGCTGGTTTCTCCTTTACGAAAATAACGATGCAACTCTTGAGAATCAGCTCAATATCCTAGCGGAGGATGTTACAGTGAAATCAAGCCTAGGAGAGGCGACAGGTCATAAGGCATATGCAGAGAGGGTCGCGAAAATTCCGAAGACTTGGAAAAATGCTCATCGAGTCAAAACAGCCTCCGTGAGCCGTGATTCGGATGGAAAACTCGCCTTATCTGCTGAAGTCGATTACACGAATGTCGGTGTCCTCCCAGAAGGAGCTGTGAGATCTGCGGCTCTTATTTATAAAGGATCTCTGAAAGAAGGCGAAAACGAATTGCCAAAGTTCACGCAGATTACGATATCTCCTGATGAGTCTGCAGCTGGTAAAGAATCAATTAAATGGAGTGATGCCTATCCAGAGAATCGCTTAAAAAGCTTAATTCATCAGTGGCTCTATCTCATTGAAGATCCAGCGCGGAGATTGGAGCCATTTAAGGAGTTACTGGCTGATGAATACGTCCTCCATTTTTCTACGACTGAGATCAAAGATTTTGCAGGGTTTGAAGCATGGTTCCGTGGTCCAGCATCATCTGTGAGCGCTAGCACACATGTGATCTCTGACTTTTCTTATAAAAAATTAGAGAAAAACCAATATTCCCTCTCAGTGACATTCGACTGGCAGGGGATCCTTCCAAGCGGACATGAAATGACTGCAAAGACTCAGCATGAATGGCTGGTAGAAGATGATCCGACAGAGCGCTTCGCCCGTATTCGCGAAGTGAAAGTCAAAGTGCTCAAGCCATTTGCTCCACTGGAGAGAGGCTCAAATTAAGTATCCAGTAGATGCGGATACTTTTCCTGTGCGAATGAGCGTGTGAGCTGAGTCACTTCTTCGCTGGTTGTGGCAGACTCGATTTCTTTCAGTAGGTCTTCGCAGTCTGATTTTTTCAGGCTGCGTATGGCCTCGCGGATCAGAGGGACTTGGTGAGTGCCTACAGATAATTCCTGCACACCCATTCCGATAAGCACGGGGATCATGTAGATGTCTCCAGCCATTTCTCCGCAAACACCTGTCCAGATACCATGTTTCTGAGAGGCGAGGAGTGTGATTCTCATCAGCTCTAGGACGCTAGGGTGGGAGGGGTTATACAGACTCGCGACATGGCTATTCACGCGATCGACGGCGAGAGTATACTGAACGAGGTCATTCGTCCCGATTGAGAAAAAGTCGACTTCCTTGGCGATGTGATGCGCGATGAGTGCAGCGGACGGAATCTCGATCATAGCTCCGATTTCGATCTCGTTTCCGATGGGGATGCCTTCGAGTAAGAGTTCAGCTTTACAGGCTTCAATATGCTCTATCGATGCTCTGACCTCTGCTACACCAGAGATAAAAGGAAACATGATACCAATTTTCCCGTAAGCCGAAGCGCGAAGGATCGCACGTAGCTGCTGGCGGAACATTTCTGGACGATCTAGTGAGACGCGGATGCCGCGCCAGCCAAGGAAGGGGTTAGGCTCTGGTTCATCCAGCGGTTCTGCGGGGAGCTTATCTCCACCGGCGTCGAGAGTGCGGAAGATGACTTGGTGAGGAGCGGAGGCTTTAACAGCTTCTATGTAAGCCGCTGTTTGCTCTTCTTCATCTGGGATGTCATCTCCATTTAAGAGGAAAAATTCTGTGCGGTAGAGTCCGATTCCTTGTGCGCCGCTGGCAGAGGCTGCTTCTAGCTCGTGGTTGAACTCAATATTAGCGGATAGGATAAGATCTGTTCCATCAAGGGTGACGGATTTTTTGTCTTTCTTAGCCTCTAGTTGCAGCCTGATCGCAGCTTTTTCAGATTGCAGCTTTTTATAATGCGCGACGGTCTCTTCCGTCGGATTGACGATGAGTTTCCCTGCGTAGCCATCGAGAATACAGAGGCTTAGTGTCTTTAGCCTAATGAGGGCATCACCCAAGTTGACTATGGCTGGGATGCCGAGAGAGCGTGCCAGAATAGCCGTGTGAGAATTGATAGAGCCCAGTTCAGTCGCAAATCCTAGCACACGGTTCCGATCAATCATCGCCGTATCTGACGGCGTAAGATCGTGTGAGACGATGATATGGTGTTCATCTGGAGAAATAGCGCTCGTCTCAGTGTGGTGGCGGTCGAAGTTATTAATAACGCGTTGGCAGACGTCTTCGAGGTCGACAGTGCGTTCGGCCAGATACGGATCTGGAACGCGTCGCATGGCCTCTAAGAAGTTCTGCATAACGGCGAAGAACGCGTATTCAGCATTGAGGTTCCGCTTTCCGATAGCGTTGATCACTTTATTAATTAACGAGTTATCATCTAGCACCATTTGGTGGGCCTCGAAGATACGCGCCTCATCTTCGCCTGAGATCGTTCTGATGCGTTTCTCTAGCTCATGGAGCTGTTTTTTCGTGATGTGAACTGCTTTGCCAAAGCGTTGCTGCTCAGTATTTATCCGATCGTCTGGGATGTGATAGGCATCAGGTGCGATGGCGGTATCACTGGCGATGACATGGAGCGGAGCGATCGCTATACCCGGCGACACAGCGATGCCGTAAAAGGTCTTTTCTTCTATCGCTATCAAGTCCGGCATGCGCATGTAGTTTCTCCCTTAGCCATAAGAGGGCAAGGGCGAAAAAGCCTTCTGTAAGCTTAAGATTGTAACGGCTTTATAAGCCCATTGGCACAGTATTCGTATCCTCAGCCTTCTGAGAATCTATCGTATCCTCACCGGGGACGAGTGCGTAGACAGTGGTGTCTGGACTGACTTCTGATAAGTCAGCAGCGGCTGGTCGAAGCCCTTTGTCTGGGCTTTCAAGGAAGAGAATGTAGGCATCTCCGCCATGCTCGGTGTAGAAATCTTCGAGCGTGAATACATCTGTGATCAGCGTTTTTTTCACGACTCCTCCATGTCTCACATAGCGCACGAGATCCTGAAAACGTGGGCTACCTGTGAAGCAATATCGCCCTCTAATGTGGTGTGAGACTGCTGTGCTGTGGTGATTCTCGCTGTCTCCAGGAGTGAGCTGCCAGAGATTCGCTGTGCCGAAGTGGTGGAGGAAATGATCGCAGGCGAGGGAGTTGACCTCGTCATTTGATGTAGCGGCGATGAGCGTGCCCATGCCGTTGAATTCCATTTCTTCTTCGACGAATTCTGAGAGAATATTTGCTCTGTGAGCATCTAGATCAGCCATCTTAGCCTCGGCGATCTTGCTGTAGTTGGTATCGAGATAGATGACATTGTGGCCTTCTTCTTTAAGGATTTTTCCCACCATGATGGCCCAGCGGTCAGCTCCGGCAAAGACGATGCCGTTCGAGTTGGCCGCAGCGAGCCCGAGCTTCTTCGCCAGCGGCCGTGCGAGCAGACCGTAGAAGGTGACTGTGCCGACGATGACTAGGAAGATGATAGAGACGATATTGCCTGCCTGACTGGCAACTTCTTCGGAGACGAGGCCCTGTGCTGCAGCGTTCTCTAACTCAAGCGCAAAGATCGATGCGACGGCGGCTGCCACGATTCCGCGCGGAGCGAGAGCAGCGAGGAAGAAGCGCTCTTTGATGTTCACTTTCTTCGAGTAGAGC
>CALFDI010000358.1 GCA_937952875.1 uncultured Verrucomicrobiales bacterium | reverse complement strand
CCCCCAGAGATGGAGAACGAGATCGTCCACGAGATCTTCCGCGGAGGTGCAGTCAAAGCTGAAGAGGCAGGCTGCGTTCTCATCGGCGGACATACGATTAAAAATCCCGAACCAATCTACGGACTCAGCGTCACAGGTATGGTCCATCCCCAGAACTACATGGCGAATACTCATGCCAAGCCTGGTGAAGTGATCGTGCTGACGAAACCAATCGGCACCGGCATTTCCTCTACCGCGATCAAGCAAGGCACAGCGAGCCAAGACCTCATCGATCTCTCCACACGCTCGATGACGACGCTGAACTTCGCCGGGACAGATCTGGCGGAGAAGGGCATCTCTATTGCTGGGACAGACATCACAGGCTTCGGCCTGCTGGGGCATTTGATGGAGCTCTGCGAAGGGTCAGGTGTGACGGCTGAGATCGATCACTCCGCTCTGCCTATCCTCCACGCGGATATTATGCCAATGATCGCACGAGGACTCGTCCCAGGAGGGACTAAGAAAAACCTCGCGAGTGTCTCCGAGCGCGTGCGATTCGAAGACTCAGTCAGCGAAGACTATCAACTCCTCATGGCAGACGCACAGACCTCTGGCGGTATACTTTTTACAGTCACTGAAGAGAAGCTAGATGACGCCCTCGAGATATTGGCTAAGCATAACAGCCTGGCCAATGCAGTGATCGGGCGCACGACTGCGCAACAGGATAGAGCTATCGTCGTGAGCTAGACGGGCGCGCTCCGCATATATGATTGCCATTCTCAGGCTTAGCCCCTAAGCCGCAGGGCAAATGTTTAAGCTCATCTACCGCAAATACGGCCAAGGCATACGCTGGAAGGACGAAATTCTCGCGGGAGCGACCGTGACGCTCGCGATGATCCCAGAGGCTGTCGCCTTTGCTTTCGTTGCTGGAGTCGATCCCCTGCTCGGGCTTTACGCATCATTCTTCCTCGGGCTCATCACTGCGATCTTCGGTGGCCGCCCTGGCATGATCTCTGGCGCAGCTGGGGCGACGGCTGTCGCTACGATCTCCGTGATCCTCATCTGGGGACTCGAGTATCTCTTCGCCGCCGTCATTCTCGCAGGTGTTATTCAGATACTCGTTGGCCTCTTTAAAATGGGGCGCTTCATCCGGCTTCTCCCCCACTCTGTGATGCTCGGCTTTGTGAACGGGCTCGCCATCGTCATTGGCTGGGCTCAGTTTAATCAATTCAAGACGAATGAACGCATCGTCTACGACTCTGATAAGGGCTTCATGCAGATCGGTGATTGGATGAGCATCGGGTCCGCAGAGGCGCTATCCATGGCTGGGCTGATCATCTTCACCATGCTCGTCTGCCATTTCCTGCCAAAGTTCACACGAGCTATCCCCGCCCCGCTCGTCGCGATTGTGATCGGCACCATCGCCGTGGCGACGATTCCTGTTTTTAAAGAGAATACGAAAACGGTCGCCAGCGTCGTTGAGACTCAGCGCGAGCTCCAGCGCGAAAAGGCCGTTAAAATTCAGAAATTCGAAGAAGCCCAAGAGACCATCCGCGTCAGTGAGATCGATGCCACAGGCACAGCCATTGCGCAGAGCGAGCTCAGCACTGAGGAAATGGGCGAAATCCGTAAGGGCCTGAAGGCAGAACTCCCCACATTCCACATCCCAGAAATCTCGTGGTCCAACATGGACGGCCTCAGCGCCATCTTTTTTCTCGCGCTGGCAATCGCTAGCATCGGCCTCGTCGAGTCTCTCATGACTCTCTCCCTCATCGACGAACTCACAGAGACCCGTGGTTCGACGAATCGTGAGTGTGTTGCCCTCGGCGGCGCGAATGTCGTCACCGGCTTATTTGGCGGTATCGGTGGCTGCGCCATGATCGGCCAGAGTATGGTCAATATTAACTCTGGAGGCCGCGGAAGGCTCTCGGGCATTGCCGCTGCTGTTATACTTCTCGGCTTTATTCTCTTCGCCCCAGGCGCCATCGAGATGATCCCGATCGGCTGCCTCATCGGAGTCATGTTCATGGTCGTGATCGCGACCTTTGCGTGGTCCAGCCTCAGAATGTTTGGCAAGGTCCCCGCGACTGATCTCTGGGTGATCTTCGCCGTCTCGATCATCACTGTTATTTCTCATAACCTCGCGCTTGCGGTGGGCATCGGCATCATCATCTCTGCGCTTGTTTACTGCTGGGAGCGTTCACAGGAGCTGCAGCTTGAGCTTTTCGAAGAAGGTGAGAATAGTAGGACTTACAAGGTCCGCGGCCCTATCTTCTTCGGCTCCATCACAGAGTTTAAAGATCTTTTCACCCCTTCAGAGGACCCTGAAAACGTCTACTTAAATTTCCGTAGATCTAAAATCTGTGACCACTCCGCTATCGAAGCGATTCACAGTATGAGCGAGAAATATCGCGGCCTCGGCAAGAAGCTCCACCTCGTCAATCTCGATGCGAGCTGCAGCAAAATTCTGACAAAAGCTGGAGACATCGTTGAAGATCAATACTTCTCGAAAGTAAGCGGCAGCGGGCACTAAAACGCAGAAAGCTTGAAAGAGCCCTAGCCAATCGGGGCGTATCCTTGAAGGGACACTTGACCTACCGCAAGTGCCCAAAGACTATCCTCATTTATGCTTAGACACTTCTTTCTGTTTCTTGCACTTCTCTCGTCGCTTCATGCTGAGGAGAAAAAGCCGAACATTCTCTACATCATGTCGGATGACCATGCAGCACATGCTGTCGGCGTCTACGAAAGTCGCTTTTCCAAGCTGAACCCGACACCGAACATTGATCGGATCGGCAATGAAGGCATTCGCTTCGACAAGTGCTTTGTCACGAACTCTATCTGCACACCGAGCCGAGCTGCGATCATGACGGGGCAGTATGCTCATAAAAATGGCTGCTTTGGCTTTAGCGAAGGTCTTCCCGCTAATCAGCACATGCTCGCCATCGAGATGAAAAAGCAAGGCTACGAAACAGCAGTCATCGGAAAATGGCATCTCAAGCGTGAGCCCGCGAACTTCGACCACTACGCTGTGCTCAAGGGGCAGGGCAACTATTTCAACCCGACATTCAGAATCAGAGGGCCTGAGCCGTGGCCGCTCAATACCCAACAAATCGTAAAATACGATGAAGTGCACTCCACTGATGCGATCGGGAAAATGGGAATCGATTGGCTAAAAAAGCGCAAAAACAAAAAGAAGCCGTTTTTCTTCCTCCTCCAGTTCAAAGCACCACACGATAACTTCGCCAATGCTGAGCGCTACGATTGGCTCTATAATGATATCGAAATGCCAGAGCCTAAGAGCCTCTTCACTCGGGGAAATCACGGCCCGAAAGGCGCGTCTCGTTACGGCACATCCGTCGGTAAGCGGAATGCCCGCCGGAATATGGGTCACCACATGGCCGTTGACCCATCTCTCAGTGATGAGGACTACATGCGTGAGAGCTACCAGCGCTACATGAAGAAGTATTTCCGCTGCGTAAAAGGCGTCGACGATCAAGTCGGAAAAGTGCTCGCCCATCTTGAAAAAACTGGTGAGCTCGATAACACAATCATCGTCTACACAGGCGACCAGGGCTTCATGCTCGGTGAGCACGATTACATCGATAAGCGCTGGATGTATGAAGAATCGATGCAGGCACCTTTCCTCGTCCGCTATCCTAAGGCCATCAAGCCCGGCTCAGTGAGTCAAGACCTCGTCATTAATCAGGACTTCGCCCCCACCCTGTTAGAGCTAGCAGGGCTCCCTGTCTCTAAGCAGCCAGCAGATATTCAAGGGAAGAGCCTCGTCCCTATCTTCAATGGCACGACTGAATATAAAACGCGTGATGCCATCTACTACCGCTACTGGCTCCACATGGCACACCATGACAACCCCGCCCATATGGGGATTCGCACTGCGACACATAAGCTCATCTTTTTCTACGGACTCCCCTGCGGAGTCGACGGTGCTCACAAAGAGCCGACCGCGCCTTACTGGGAACTCTATGACCTAGCGAAAGACCCTCAAGAGATGAATAACATCGCTGGAGACGCCGGCACAGAAAAACTCTTTCAAGACCTTAAATCTCAACTACTAGAACTTCGTAAAGAATTAGACGATACAGACCCTGAGCACCCAGAAGTCAATCGCCGCCTCTCAGAAGTGAGCCCTTTCTTGAATTAACGACTCTGCTAGTAGATCTACACAGCCACAGCTGTATACACCGCAGCTATCCCACCACTCAGAGGTGTCCAAGTCGCATCCTTGAAGCCATGCTCTTCAATGAAGGCGTTCATTTTTTCGCCACTGGGAAATCTTTCAATCGTGCCTGCCAGATATTCAAAGGCCCCGCGCTCACCTGTAAGAATCCCAGCTAACTTGGGCAGCACCTTATTTAAATAAAATCCATACGGCTTAGCTAAGACATTATCTGGCAAGGAAAAGTCGAGAACGAGAAGGTGCCCCCCAGGCTTCACCACGCGGCTCATCTCTCTCAGAGCTGTCCCCCAGTCTTCCATATTCCGCAGACCGAAGGCCACTGTTAGCACATCATATTCATCATCCTGAAAAGGCATCGCCATTCCATCGGCCACCATCGTGTGCTTCACCCCGCGTCGATCCGCATGCGCTAGCATCTCAGGAGTGAAGTCAGCCGCCATAACGAAGGCATCAGGGCATTTTTTTTGAATCTCTAGAGCTAAGTCGCCCGTGCCTGTCGCCATATCCAGCACCTTTTCCGGATTCCAGGATTTCACGATATTGCCCACCTTCTTTCTCCAGAGAATATCTGTGCCCACACTCAGCACGTGATTCGTGCTCACATAGCGATCAGCTATCTTAGCGAAGGCGTCTTTGACAAATACAGGATCTTGCATCGGTGACCACTCCTAGCCTCGCTCAGCACGACATGCCAGCGAGACTTTTAAGAAAAGCCACTCTACCCAGGTAAAATATCCTGATAGATCCCTGGATCACTCCCTGGTATCTCGATTGCTCCACACGCCTTTGCATAGAACTCCTTCGGGCCGACACCACCTATGAAGCCATAAGCATAACCCATGTCACGTAAGCCATTTAGCGCGAGAAAGAGCAAAGCCTTCCCGATCCCTGTGCCACGAGCGGCCTCGATCACCCCCGTCGGGCCGAAGTATCCGCGATGTGACGTTTCATAGCAGGCAAAGCCAAGGACTTCCTTATCCCGCGTCGCAATGAAGCAACTCACAGGCTGGCGTGAAAAGGCAATCTCCACTTCGCTCCGCCACTTTTTCGAAAAATTCTTCTCTGCGAACTCCGCGATCAAGTGCTTCTCATACGCCCCTGGCCGACGGAGAATAATTCCCTGCTCCCGCACACGGGCGTAGAGCGAATCAGACTCAGGAAGATCGTAGAGGCGCACCAGCATATCTATCATACCCCAATCTCTAGAGCCACACGC
The DNA here is from genome assembly GCA_937952875.1 of uncultured Verrucomicrobiales bacterium. Lineage (GTDB taxonomy): Bacteria > Verrucomicrobiota > Verrucomicrobiia > Verrucomicrobiales > Akkermansiaceae > CALFDI01. The sequence continues at coordinate 24 of CALFDI010000358.1, read as the reverse complement.
CCAGCGGGTAAAGAAAAAGGCAAT
>CALFDI010000357.1 GCA_937952875.1 uncultured Verrucomicrobiales bacterium | reverse complement strand
ATCTACGCAGCTCTCACAGCTCAAGGAAGGTGGCTTGGTGGCAGATCAGAGATCAGGAAAAAATAATATTTATTCACTCTCCGCGCCGACTGAGCTGCTTTCGATCATTCGACAGGCTTCACTCGAGCTACCAGAGCTAGAGAATGATAAACAGACGCTTCATCATATTTTACGAAAACGTCGGGATAAAGCGCGAGCTTACTTTGACGAGCTTGCGGGGAAATTTGGCAAGCAATACGTTCCTGGGAGATCTTGGAAAGCGCTTGCGGAAGCTCTGATCAAAGTACTGAACTATGAGGTCGTGGCGGATCTAGGGGCGGGTGAAGGCACTCTTTCTCAGTTGCTTGCGCGTAAGGCGAAGCATGTCATCGCAGTGGATAATTCACCAGAGATGGTCAAGTTCGGGCAAGGGCTCGCGAAAGATCATGACTTACCAAATTTAGAGTATCGCCTCGGTGAGATTGAGTCTCCTCCTATTGATGCGAGTTCGGTCGATCTCGTGATTTTTAGCCAAGCGCTGCATCATGCTGAGCATCCAGAGCGGGCCATAGAGGCGGCTCACATGATGCTAAAGCCTGGTGGCACACTCGTGATACTCGATCTTCTACAGCACAGCTTCGATAAAGCCCGTGAGCTGTATTATGATGTCTGGTTAGGCTTTTCTGAAGTGCAGATGAGTCAGCTACTAGAGAATGCACAGTTTTCAGATGTGGAGACGGTCGTCGTCGATAAGGAGGTGCAAGCTCCTCACTTCCAGACTCTCCTCGCAACGGCGAAAAAGCTCTGAAGTGGTTATTCTAGGTTTCGACTCGTGTCACTCTCGGTGTGATGCCTGTGAAGATCTCCCACGCGATGGTGCCTGCTTTTTCTGCGACTTCTGTGACGAGAATGTTTTTTCCGAACAGCTCTACTGAGTCTCCAGTAGAAATGCTGTCGTCATCGCTGATGTCTACCATGATCTGGTCCATGGTGACTCTACCTAATACGGGAAAACGCCTCCCTCTGATGTAGACCTCAGCTCCTTGATTTGAAAGGCTGCGTGGGTAGCCGTCTCCATAGCCGATCCCGATAGTGGCGACGCGGGTATCTTTTTTCAGGATCGTCTGTCGACCATAAGAAATGCCGTGACCAGCGGGCAGGGTGCGAATAAGGCTCACGCGAGACATGAGGGACATGACTGCGGATAGCTTATCCTGATACTCTGGGAGCGGTGAAGCGCCATAGAGTATGAGTCCTGGGCGCATGAGGTTGCAGCTGCCAGCGTGGTAGTCGGTTATTCCTGCAGAGTTACTGAGGTGGACGTATTTAAGAGTGGGTAGGTGTGAGATGATATCTTCGAACTGCTTCATCTGACGCAGCGTGAAGTCTCTGTCTTCATCAGCGGACGGGAGATGTGATCCTGCCCCTTCGAGAGTGAGATGTGAGAGTGATTCAATATGCGCAGCCCCTGCCGCAGCATCTTCAGGGAGAAATCCTCCACGGCCCATGCCGGTGTCTAGGGTGAGATGAACAGCGAGTTTGTTTTCTGCCGCTTGTGCCAGTTCATTGAAGTGATTAGCTTCTTGGATGTTGGAAATACTAGCTCTCCAGTTGTTCTTGACGATTTCTGGTCGTTCATCTGGAAAAGTAGGTCCTAGGACATAGATCTCAGTTTTGATGCCTGTTTCTGCTATTCGTCTAGCCTCACCACAGTTAGCCACCCCTAGGAATTCGACTTTTTCTTCAGAGAAGGCTTTTGCGATGCGTTTGATGCCATGTCCGTAGGCGTTCGCTTTCACGACTCCCATGAGCGAGCATGAGGGATTGAGCGAACGCGCATAGGCGAGATTTTGCCTGAGTGCCTGCATATCGATCTCCGCCCATGAACGGAGGGGAGGAGAGGAAATAGGCATGACGCGAGAATAGTGAGACTGATCGAGGCGTCAAGAGGTGGGGGAAAATGCTTTTCGCCACGCAGGCCACACTTTATGAAATGTGACATCATTATGGATATTAAAGTGGATGACTACGAGAAGCTAGGGGCGTTCTACCTGGGGCGGGAATACGATTTAGCAGCGGGCGAATTACAGGATGAATTGCTCCTTTATGATTCCAAAGATCTTGTGACCCATGGCGTCTGCCTTGGCATGACTGGATCTGGTAAGACTGGTCTATGTATCGGCCTACTCGAGGAAGCCGCCATGGATGGAATCCCTGCCATCGTGATCGATCCCAAGGGAGATATTGCGAATTTGATGCTCTCTTTTCCAGACTTTCAGGGTTCAGACTTCCGCCCTTGGATCAATGAGGACGATGCTCGTAAGAAAGGAAAAAGTCCTGACGAATTCGCAGAGAGCACTGCGGCCATGTGGAAAAAGGGAATCGGTGAGTGGGGGCAAAGCCCAGATCGCGTCCGGCAGTTTAAAGAAAAAGTCGATATTAATGTCTTCACTCCAGGGTCTCAGGCAGGGATTCCCGTATCCGTTCTGAGTTCACTAGATTGCCCACCATTTGAGGTGATGGATGATGGTGAATTACTGGGGGAGCGTATCGAGAGCACCGTGAGTTCTTTGCTCTCTCTAGTAGGAGTCGATGCAGATCCCATACAGAGTAACGAGGCTGTGTTCCTAGGTGCTCTTTTCCAAGATGCTTGGAAGCGCGAAGAAAATATTAGCTTGGAAACATTAATCCGGTATATCCAGAGGCCTTCCTTTGATAAAATTGGTGTGATGGATCTAGACTCGTTTTTTGATTCAAAGGACCGGACTTCACTGGCGATGAAGTTTAATAATCTTCTCGCGAGTCCAGGCTTTCAGACCTGGTTAGAGGGACCTCCGCTAGATATCCAGAGAATGCTGTATACGGAGGAAGGGAAGCCGCGGGTATCGATCTTTTCCATCGCGCATCTCAGCGATGCAGAGCGTATGTTTTTTGTCAGTCTATTGTTGAATCAGATGCTGGGCTGGATGCGGTCTCAGAGTGGAACGACTTCGCTCCGCGCCTTGCTCTATATGGATGAGATCTATGGCTATCTGCCACCATCGGCGAATCCGCCGAGTAAGAAGCCGATGATGACGATTTTAAAGCAAGGGCGTGCTTTTGGTCTAGGGACGCTGCTCGCTACGCAAAACCCAGTAGATCTCGACTATAAGGCGCTGTCTAACACAGGCACATGGTTCCTCGGTAGACTTCAAACGGATAGAGATAAGATGCGCGTCTTAGATGGGCTCGAAGGAGCAGCCTCCAGCCAGGGTGGGAAGTTCGACCGCGCTGCGATGGAGCAACAGCTGGCAGGGCTCGGGAAGCGTGTCTTCATGATGAATAATGTCAATGATGACGAGCCGACTATCTTTCATGTTCGCTGGGTCATGAGCTATCTCCGGGGGCCTCTGACGAGAGGTCAGATTAAGACATTGATGGATCCGAAGCGTGATGCCTTTAGTGCGGTAGAGAAATCTACTAAAGCCTCAGGAGGTAATCCCATGTCTATGGGTAAGGCGAAGCCTGCTCAGGTCTCAGTGAGGCCGGCGGTGGGCGAAGGTGTAGAGGAGTTTTTTGTCCCTATTCCTGGGGAGGCGGATGATGTGACCTATCGGCCAGCGCTTTTACGACAGGCGATGGTGCATTTCTCAAATACGAAAACTGGTCTAGATGGATCACGGATGGTTCGTCAGATCTCAGCCATGACGGATGATGGAATCGACTGGGATGAAAAAATCGTCTGCACGGTTCCTATTAAAGCTCTGTCTGATTCGCCGCGTGCGGGAGCTGGCTTTGCGGATCTGCCAGGTTACGCAATGAGCGAGAAAAATTATAAACCTGTCGGGAAAGAGTTCATTGATTGGGCGTATCGGAATGAGCGGGTCGAATTACTGCATAGTCAGGACTTCGAGGAATATTCGACGATGGGGGAGGGCGAGGGAGATTTCCGTGCACGGCTGGCCCTAAAGGCTCGAGAGGTGCGTGATGAGGCCATTGAGCCACTCCGCGATAAGTATGAGCGGAAAATCAAAACTCTAACAGATCGGCTGGAGCGAGCTGAAATGAAGATAGAAAAGGAGCAGGCTGAGGCCTCGAGTGCCACATGGCAGGCAGGCGCTTCTATCTTAGGCGGGCTTCTGGGTGGATTATTCGGTGGGCGGAAGTCGAGAGCGAGTAAGATAGGTGCTGCGACCCGTGCTATGAAGCAACGCAAAGATGTGAAGCACGCTGAGCAGCAGGCAGACTCCTACCGTGAAGACATCG
>CALFDI010000356.1 GCA_937952875.1 uncultured Verrucomicrobiales bacterium | reverse complement strand
AAAAACATGCGCTAATCGCTCTTCATTGATTTCCAGATAATCGTGACCGCCAACGACTAGCCAATACATGGCATCTGTGAACAATGCGATTCCATCACCTATCTTCGAGACTGTATCTTGGCGCCCATCTAACGCGCTCGCTACCCACATAACTCTACCTGGTCCGACGGCATGAGACACCATCCAGAGATCACCATTCTCGAGATTCATCGTATGTAAAACTGAGCTTTTAGGAGTCGTCTTTACATATTCAAAGACCCTAGCCTTTTCTATTCCTAAAAGTTGAATACCCGATTCAGATTTCATCTTTTCTTTCTCATGGACCGGATGGAAAAATTCTCCTTCATACACATTCTGCCCAACTAAGAGAACACCTCCCCCCTTCGCGAGAAAGGCACGCACCTCTTCAGGCGGAACAGAATCATCACTCATCACCCATACGCCGGCTTCACTCTCTACCACGTCTACAGCAGTCGAAGTCTGCGCCATTAATCTGAGGTAATCGAGTTCTCCGCCTCCGAAAAAACGCACTCTGATCTGAGGCACCGCCTTCACCAAACCATACGCTTTATTATCTACGAGAATCTCATCATCTGCATGCAGAACGACCTCTAGCAATTGAAGATCAGTCGACGCGAGCACCACTTGCCAGCTCAACTCGAGCGATTCACCGACGGCCAGAGCAGGCACTCGCCGAGACCTCACGACCTGGCCCTCAATCATGAGATCAGCACGATAACTAGGTGAACGCACGCGACCGGTGTTATTAGCTGTCGCGTTTACTTTGAAAATTTTACCCGTCGTAATGCACTGACGAGATAAGCGCACATTGGAAATCTGAACATTTGGCCCGACCAGAGGCCTCCCTAGATGTTTGACCTCGATCTCAGGCGTTAGAGGCATACCTGAGATTGCACGTCGGAGAATAACCCATTTGTGCTCTTCCACCTCATCCCATGCAGTCGCTTGGTTATCTGTGTAAAAAAGAATTTTGCCAGGTTTCTCAGCAAGGCTCACTTGCCGAATTGATTCGCCCAGAGCCTCGAAAACATCACAACTCCCATTGTAGGCAGGTAGATTCTCAAGAAGATTTAATACAGAGACTTTATCATATGCGATCTGAACTGTTCTTACATCTGCTCGAACACCTGCTAGAATAACGGAAAAGCCTGTTCCCACAGGAGCCCGCTCCACCTCCTTCTTAGCTTCTTCTTTGGCCTGTTCGAAGCCTCCACTTGCGACCATCGTGGCTGATGCGTCTATTGCTAAGACTACCACCTTTGGCTGATCAATATGCACCGCACGCTCTTTCCGCTCTGGACGCATAAATGCTGCGACTAGAAAAACAAGAAATGCACATCGAATAATGAGTAAAATCAAGTCTCTCCACTGAATTCTTTTTTTAGCAGCCACCAGCGACGATGAAACTAATTTCACAGTAGCGAGATCGATCACACCCACACTTTTTTGTCGCATCAGGTGAATCAAAATAGGAATGAACAACGTCGCCAAACCTAACAGAAACCAAGGGAATCCTAGAGTCATTTATCACCTCCTACCAGGAAGGACAGTAAGACCTCCACGAGAGATTCATCGGAAACAGCCTGCACCCATTCCCCGCCTGTTTCAAGCGTGACGAGCTCAACTTCTTTTAACAACCCAGTCAAAAGCCTCTGGTATTCATCTCGCACTAATCCTGCATCTGTCGCCACCGTTTCAAAAGTCTCCATATCTCTAAATTGAACATGGCCTGAGAAAGGAAAACTCAGCTCTTCTCGTGCTAATATTTGCATAATAATGAGACTCCTTCCTACTCCTAATTCACGGAGAGCATGAATTTCATCATCATCTAGTAGATCCCCTAAAACAATGACGACACTTCGTGCAGGGAGATCATTTGCTAGGTCTATTAGACCTCCATTCGATTCCGTCGTTTCTAGTGTATGTAGGCATGACAATATCCTATTCAGCTGCTCTTGCCTAGAGCTATGGAAGACTCGCATCTGGGCGACTTGACCATAAACACCTAAACCAACAGAATCCCCCTGCTTGAGAAAAATGTATGCGAGAGCTGCAGCTAACTGTTTCGCATAATTCAGCTTACTCACACCAGCTGCACCCACATAATTCATGGACAGTGACGTATCCACAAGCAGCGTCACACGTGTATTACTATCTTCAACGTAGCATTTCACGACATCTCGCTCTGTTCTCGCCATGACTTTCCAATCTAAGCGACGAACATCGTCACCAGGGGCGTAGGAGCGGTGCTCAGCGAATTCCTGAGAACTCCCTTTCGCAGGACTAGTGTGCCCACCGAGCAATCTACCGCTCAGTCGACGGACTGTCCGCCACTCGACTCGCCGGAGGACATCGCGCGTCTCTTCGCTCAGTAGATCCATCCAAGGCTGCAAGGGAGAGTCTGACATCATTTTGTTTTCCTTCAAATATCCTACTCATTCATCTATCTATGTTCAAAGTGAATTCTCCGCTTAACGATGCACACATTCATCTGGCTGATCAGGCCCTCATACATTTGGCGCCTGACATTCTAGCAGAGCACCGTGCTAACGGCTGGGGGGCATCCGTCGTGAATGGGACATGTGAAGCTGACTGGCCCAGAGTCAAAGAGCTCGCGCGCTCATTTCCGGATCAGGTCATCGCCAGCTACGGCCTTCACCCTTGGTTTGTGAAAGAACGTAGCCCTAATTGGTTAGACACTCTGAGTGAATACCTCTCTTCCCAGCAGTTATGCATCGGCGAATGTGGGCTCGACCGCTGGATCCCGGATCATGATATTTCTGAACAAATCAGCGTGCTCAGTCCACAGATTGCTCTCGCAGCTCGCGATAATCGACCTCTTACGCTTCACTGCATACAAGCATGGGGACATTTAATTGAGACATTACGAAGCCAACCCCTACCCGATCGCGGTTTCTTAGTTCACGCTTTTTCAGGCTCACGTGAGACAGCCCATAGTCTTTTAGATCTGGGGGCCTACTTTTCTTATTCGCCGTATTTCACCCATGAGCGGAAAGCCTCCATTAGAGAACTTTATGCAGGGCTCCCCCTCGATAGACTACTCATCGAGACAGATGCTCCATCTATGGCTCCACCTGCGAAACGAGCAGTTAGACATCTAGAAAATAATCATTTAAGTCATCCAGCGAATTTATCACTCGCGTTAGAATCTTTGCAATCTATTCGAAAAGAGCATGCTACAGACATTTCCGATCAGCTCTGCGACACTTTTTTAACTTTTTTCGGGCAAAACTGAAAATTCTGAATGATAATACCTTCAACAAGGTTCCGTAAACACTACCAACACCTCATCATGATGCGTCGATCTCTCATATCACTCCTTCTCAGCTCATCACTCGTAGTCGCTCAAAATGGCGACAAAGGTGGTGGTGAGATTCAAGAAGCACCTGTCCCACCTGAACAAATTCCGCCGTCACCTTTCCTAACAGCCGAGGAATCAATGAAGACTTTCGAAGTCCAGGATGGATTCAGCGTAGAAATCGTCGCTGAGGATTCACTGACAGACATGCCTGTCATGACAAAGTTCGATGCTGATGGATCGATCTGGGTCGTGGAAATGCGTGGATACATGATCGATCTGGACGCAACTGATGAGGACGTCCCTGCTGGTC
>CALFDI010000355.1 GCA_937952875.1 uncultured Verrucomicrobiales bacterium | reverse complement strand
GTGAGAATGCTGAGGGCCTGCTTCTGGAAATATCTGAACGAATGCTCTGAACGTAGTCGAGAGAGGAATGGTGCGATCAGAGATCAGAGTTTCAAAGATCTCTTCCTGTTCATTCGGCTGAGCAGTGACAAAAGCCTCGATAAGAGGTATCGCTTTTTGCGGTGTGTCGCTCCTGATACCAAGATTGATCAGGTGCAAAAGTGTCCGGGCGTGAGAGCGTAACTGCGGATCAGTCGAGTTGAGGTGCTTCTTTAGTAACGGGATAGCATCGAGACCGGCATCGAGCAGGTCATTACGTGCAGCCTTTCTCTGCTGAAATGTTCCAGCTGAGAGCTCGCTCACAGACTGCTCGAGGTCTGCCGACACGGTCGAGCAGACAAAGAAAACGAGCAGTAGTAGGCGAATCATAAGTGGTAGAACGATCACTTATGACTATGGCTTAGAGAAGATCAACCTGCAAAAGGGAAGGCTGGCACACCTGAGACACCGAGTCCTTTAATTACGAAGATTCTGCCGGCGTGTTCTTCAACTTCTGTTTTATGGATCCCGGTTGTCACATAGAGGTCTGACAAATCATCTCCACCGAATGCGACTGCAGTCGTCTCAAGAGCTGGAACGTCGATGATCTGAAGTTCCTCTCCTGTGTCAGGGCAAAAGCGTCGAACGCAGGCTCCGTGGCAAAATGCGATCCATAGCTTACCCTCGGAATCAATGGTCATTCCATCTGGTGAACTTCCCACATGGTCTGTCTTCACGATAGTCTGTGGATTGCTCAGTGTTCCGTTTTTTGAATCATATTCGAAAGCGATCACAGACTGCGTAGGTGTATCGATATAGTAGCAAGTTGTTCCTTTAGCGTCCCACGCGATGCCATTCGAATTCGTCACTCCAGCATGCACTTCATGGATAGAGTGGTCAGGATCAAGACGGTAGAGTGATGCGCCTCCAGTTTGTTTTACTAAGCTTATAGTGCCAGCGAAAAAGCGTCCATCGGGAGAGCATTTTCCATCGTTGAAGCGATTATTCGCCTTGCCGGGCTCTGGGTCACCAATGTGAGTGAGAGATCCGTCTTCAGTATTGAGGAGGTGAAAGCCTGAGTCGCCTGCGATGGCGAGGCCTCCAGTCTCTCGTGGGACGACTGTGCCGACGCGCTCACCCACAGGCCAGACCGTTTCAGTTTCGCTTTTAGGATCGTAGCGAATGACTGAATGCCCTTCGATATCGACGTAATAAAGGGCATTGTTCCACCAAATAGGACCTTCTCCCCACTGTGCGCGATACTCTCCAATTGCTGTTACGGTAATCATTGGTGGCACTTTCTGGATCATCTAGAGAAATGTCGAGTCTATCACGCGCTAGACACACATAAACATGTCAGTGCATCAGGATTTTCGATCGGGTGGCAGAGGAGGCTCTTGTCAGATAGGCAAAAAATAGTCATCGTGTCGCTGCTGATCAAAAGTCATGTCCTTCAGGCTCTTTAAACCTTCATTTCGTCTCATCGTTTCGTTACTTGTAATAGTAGCGAGTTTGCTTTTGGTGGCTCCGCAGCTAGCCACCGCTGCCCCTAAGAGACGAGGGCTTGAGTCACAGATGCTCAAGGGGCAAAAGTATTACACGATGAGGAGCTTTAAAGAGTTCTACGGCTTCACGAAAATGCGCCGTTCAGGAAATCAACTGATATTAGACAATTCGGATGTCAATATGGTGATCACTCTCGGCGGTCAGACCTGCATCATGAATGGCGTGAAGTTCATCTTCAGCTTTCCTGTCCAGCGTGTAGGAGGGCGGATTCTGATTTCTCAGATCGATGTAGTGAAGTTAGTCGATCCAGTTCTCCGCCCAGAATACATACCGAATGCAGATAAGTTTAGAACTGTGATACTCGATCCTGGGCACGGTGGATACAAGTCAGGGGCACCTAGCCGTTACGGGAACGAAAAGACATACACGCTTCAGGTCTGCCGGATTTTGAAAAAAATTCTCGAAGGGGCAAAATATCGGGTCGTTATGACTCGAAACAGCGATAAGCATCTTACTCTGAGTGAGCGTGTCGCCTTTGCTAATCGATATAAAAACGCCATCTTCATCTCTGTTCATTTCAATTCTGGAGGAGGTTCACGTGCGAGCGGAATTGAGACATTTACGCTCTCCCCAGAAGGTGTCGCTCACTATGGCCGGGGATTGAAAACATCAGATCTCGTTGCTCGCGTGGGGAATAGGCAAGACTCGGCAAATATAGCGCTCGCGACTGCCGTGCACCACCTTGCAGTAAAAGACTGCAAGACCAAAGATCGCGGCATCAAACGGGCTCGTTTTTCTGTCCTAACAGGAATTAAGCATCCCGCCATTCTCTTAGAAGGGGGCTTTTTGGACCATCCTCACGAAGCCAAGCGGATTCACAGTCTTGCCTATCAGAAGACTCTCGCCCGCGCCATTGCCCGAGCTGTGCTCTTCTATCACAGAGGAGTGAGTCGAGCAAAACGCTAACCTTTTATCCATCATTATGGAAATCGACGAAGCTGTGTCCTTTATTCTGAGTCTTCCAGAAGTGGAGGAATGTCAGCCTTTCGGCCCAGATGTCTTAGTGTATAAGGTCGCAGGCAAAATGTTCGCCACTGCAGCAGAAGACAAAGGAGTGGGGCAGATGAACTTAAAGTGTGACCCTGACCGTGCGCTCGACCTACGTGACCGCTATGACTGGATCATTCCAGGGTATCACATGAATAAAAAGCACTGGAATACGGTCGTGTTTACGCAGTCTCAGCCAGCAGCTTTGCTCAAGGATATGATCACAGAGTCCTTTACCTTGTCGTTAAAGGGAGCACGAAAAGACGATAGAGAACGTATACTCGCTTCATTGATTTCTTAGCGATTTAATTGAAATGAAGCTCTAAATAGTCAGCAGATGTGAAACGCTGACAGCCCTTTCAGATATTTGTTTTGACGGCTAAGATCGCTCTGCCTATCTCTGCAGAAGTTAATTTTTGAAACGACATTACCTTATGAAAAAGCTGAAAACAGTTCATTTTTTGCGAGCGATTCTCGCATTGACCATTACAAGTTCCTTACTCTTGATCAGTTGCGGTAGCGGAGGTGGTTCAGATG
>CALFDI010000354.1 GCA_937952875.1 uncultured Verrucomicrobiales bacterium | reverse complement strand
GCGTGATTCTGATGGGACACCTTCAAAGACCTTAGGGTATTATTTGAAGCAGGGAAATGAGCTTCCTTCTGTGATCGAGGCCGTCGAGACGCTTGGTGACTCCGTTTTAAAAGAGGGCGTGCTCTTTCACGATGTGAATGCTGGGAATATTATGTGTCGCCGGCTAACTGATGGGACCTTTCATCTAGTCATTGTGGATGGACTGGGGCCAGCGACATTTTTCTCCTTGCTAGACATCATTCCAGCTCATCGGGCGAGGACGATACGACGAAGGTGGAATCGTGTAATCTCTCGCTTTGCAAGGGATCATGAGCCTCTAGACGCTGGGCGAATCAAGCCCTTGTAGTTTTCTTTGGTAGGACTCACGACTGTAAATGCGCAGTGAGTTGGAATTTTCCCTCTTGAGAAATGTGCTGCTTATAGGTAATAGGATCACTATGAGATTAGTAATTATAAGCTTACTTTTTTCTCTTTTGGCGGTCTTCGGAGAGCCTACAGAGGAACGTGTTTGGACTTCTTCAGCGGGGACGAAGGTGAAGGCTAAGGCTCTTTCATTTGAGGGTGAACACGTCACGCTTAGGACTCATGAAGGGCGCGAGTTAAAGCTAACGCTTGAGCAATTTTCAGATTCTGATCAGGCAGTTTTACGGAAACACTTCAGCATTGATACGACTAAGGGGGATGAGGCCTTAAAAAGGGAAAGTGAGTTTCTCTCGGAAGGCTTAGCTCATCCCCAGGGAGAGGCCGTAGGACCTATTGCTGCAGGAGAGGAGTCGAATTATTTTTTGTATATTCCAAAGTCGTTACGCAAAGGCCGAAAAGCGCCACTTCTGTTTTACACGTCTGCAGGCGGTGGTGGGAAGCATACGGTAAAGCATTTCCGCGAAGCGGCAGAGTTAAATGGCTGGGTGATCGCAGCTTCTAAGGAATCGAGGAATGGGAAAGGCCATCCAGTGAGAACTCACAACCATTCAAAACAGTGCCTTAAGCATTTGTTAGAGACTCTGCCAATCGATGAAGAGAGAGTCTATTTCTCTGGGAATTCTGGTGGAGGAGCTATGTCGTTTTATAATGCCCTTCGTATCAAATCGATGGGGAATATGCCGATAGTCGGTTACTCTCCTGACAAGAAGTATACACGCGGACAATATTGTATCGGAGTCGGTGGGGCGAGAGACTTCAATCGCTATCTTACGGCTATTGCAGTAAAAGAATTTAAAAATAAGGGCTTTCACAGGATGTCTCCTGGCGGTCACACAGGTGGAGCGCCTTGGATTCAAAATGAGTGCGTCGTCTGGCTAAATGGTCGCTATCTCGGAGATCGGAGAAAAGAAAAGTCGCTCAATGCTGAAAGGTTAGACTTCGAGTCAGCACTCATTAACTGGCTGGAAACGCTTAAGCAAAAATTTCCATACCGAGCACATTATTGGTGCCACTTTTTGACTGAAGAATATGAGATAACTGGTCAAAATGCAGTTCTGGTTCAGACCCTTATGAAAGAGTTGGCTAAAGACGAGATAAACGTGAGATACACGCAGGGAGTTTACGCGATCGATGCGTTTTCTGAGAAAATCTATGCTCCTTATGGCCGGTCAGGCGGTTCTAAGAGGAACCATGCTGATGGTAAGATCGAAAAAGCTGCTAATAAACTACTAGAAGAATTCAAAGGTATTCCTGTGATTGAAGAAATAGCTCAGGACTTAGGGCTGCCTACGGCATAATTAGGCAGCGACTCTCTAGGTGAATTGAGATCTTGAGGGAGCGTATGTTATTTCTCCGATTTACGCGGGATCATAAGCCCCTAGATCTGGGAAGGCTAAGTTCATCTGAAGGAATGTATGTTCAAATCGTATCTGATTTCTTAAGAATTGCCATAGAGGCTTAGTTAGTTAAGATAGCCAAACAATGTTTTCTGCAATTCTTACAGAACTGATGCATCCGGTGCGCGCGAGCTTGATTGTAGAGCTCAAACGCTCAGATGGCATGGCTGTGAGAGAGTTGGCTGATGCCTTAGAAATGAGCTACATGGGGGTTAAGCAGCATTGCGTGAAGTTAGAGAAATTGGGATTCATTAAGACATGGCGAGTGCCGCGGCGAGAAGCTGGTCGGCCTGAAAAGCTCTATCAGCTGACTGACAAGTGTGATCCACTTTTTCCTACTGGAGGAATAGGACTCACCCTCGGATTACTAGAGAGTGCTGACGATGTGCTGGGGAATTCTGCAGCGGAGAAAATTCTCTTTCGCTATTTTCGCAAGCTACGAGATGAGTGGATGCTAGATGTGCGGAAGGGGCAGTCATTAGTGGAAAAGGCGACACGGCTGACGGCTCTTCGAGATACATTAGGCATATTTAGTCGCTGTCATTTTGATCGCGAGTTGGGCTTTCGTATCGAGGAATACCACCATCCGCTTCAGGAGATTTTTGATGGATATCCGAGTGCTGAGGGGATGGAGCTTCGCATGATGGAAGAGTTACTAGGGACAAAGGTGACGCGGAAGGTTATAGAACTCGAGCGTGGCGGGAAGATAGCCGTGCTGGAGGTGCGGACCATGGGAAATTGATTCGTGATCGATCACTTTTTGAGCTAACCTCTGTGACATGACAGCACAGCAGCAACGTGAAATCCTCGAGATAATGACTCGTTCTCGGAGGTTTCAACAGGCGGCAAACCACAACTACAGCCATGGTGACCAGGGAGGGTTTCTCATGCTAGACATTGGCCAAGAGTCTATCGCTGCGTGCGTCCGCACTTTGATGGGGGAAAATGATCACAGTGTGTGTAATCAGCGAGGCATCGGTATGGCAGTGGCATCTGGTATACCCTTTCGGTCTATTATGGCAGAGCTTCATGGAAAGTCGGCTGGCTGTTCGCGCGGGAAAGGTGGAGCGCTGTCTCTCTTCTGTCCGGAGAATCATCACTGGGGCAGTTATGCTGTGGCTGGTTCTCAGGTGCCGATTTCTGCAGGACTCGCATTTGCTTTAAAATATCGTGAGCAAGATGGAATGGTGTTCTGCATGATGGGTGAGGCCTCAATGAACCAGGGTGTGGTGCATGAATCATTCAATCTCATGGGGCTCTTCGATCTACCTGTCGTCGTTGTGATCGAAAATAATCAATATTCCTTCTGGACTAAGCAAAGGCGATCCACCGCATTTAAAGACTACGTCGTTCAAAGAGCTGAAGGGTATGATATCGACTGGGCTGTTGTGAAAGGCGATGAAATTTCGTCACTGTGGGACGCTCTATCACGCGCTCGAGAGAAAGCACTTACAGAACATAGGCCGACATTTATTGAAGTAGAAACGTATCGGTATTATGGAGCGACAATCGCTGATTCGAATCATAAAAAATGTCGTTCGCCTGAAGAAATTAACTACTACAAGGAGCACCGAGATCCTCTTAAAAAATGGATGCATAAACTGATTCACGACGGTCTAGTGTCTGAGGGAGACTACGAAGTATTTACTAAAGAAGTAAAAGCCGAAGCCTCTGATTCAATCAAGTGGGCGAGGCAGCAAGATCCACCGACGCTTTCTGAGATTCAAGAAAACGTCTATTGGGAGACTGATCATCAGACTGCGGCGAGCCAGCAAGGCAGACATTTCTTTTCATAAGGGCGAATCATACATTGCTGTGTAGCGAAGATGATGGAAAGATCATCTCATGAACCAAGGGCCAGCATTCATCATTGCAAAAGGAATTCTCCACGATCGGAGGCTTCGACGAAAGATGCTGTTTCAGGTGTTGATCGCTCTCCTGCTTAGCGTATTTATCGGAAACTGGGTTTTAGATGGTTGGCTAGCGAATGGGCTGTGGCGCTTTATTCTCTGGTGGGGTGGGGTGGCTTTTCTCACACTGTTTATTTTATTATTTGCTCTGTATGATGCGATGCGCGCTGTTCAAGAAGAGCGTGAAGAGATGCTCCGCGAGCTAAAGCGCTCAGCTGAAGATCTCAAGAATGAGGAGACGTAGAAGCTCTTTATACTATTCTTCTTTAGGCTGCTGTGTCGCTACGATAGCCTGGATTTTGCCTCTCAAGTCTTCGCGCCGATGAGGGTCTGTGATTGCGTCGATTGTCTCGAGGGCGTCTTGTGGATGTTCATGCACGAGACTGAAGATATAGGCCTTGAGTGAACGGTCGAAAATGATGTTCGCTTCATCTGTATAAGCTGCGAGAGCGTCATCAAGTTGAGCTTTTGTGACATTGTGAGCGGACGCACTTTCTACGATCTCAGACAGCTGAGGGCGAAATATTTCGGAAATAACATCTGGTGAAGAGAGCCACTCTGCAGCTGTTTCAGGATGTTCTCGTCCTAAGTCTGACATGGTGCGCTCAATGATCTGATCGCGGTAACTTCCTAGGGGGATTTGCAGAATGATGTCTCGAGTTTGCTCAGGGTAATGGTGAGCAATTTTCGAGACATAGACATCGAGATGCTTAAGCATCGCTGGGTCTGAGATGCGGTTTTGGAATGCTGTTGAGATGTTTTGAAATGCCTCGTGGTCTTCCGCATCAGTGTTTTGTAAAATGGCGTCAAGAGCTGCAGCATGGAGAGGTGAGGTCTCTTTATCTTGAGATGATTCTTCAATCCAGGAGAGCCACTGTGACGAGTCGAATGCTTTGTCATTCTCTGGACTCATGAAGAGAGCTAATAGCTCACGGCTGCGGTGTTCATGATTCGATTCGTAGTGAAAAAGGGAAGTTAGATATGCCTGAAATGCGTCGTTGTCTGCCTTCTGCCAGCCTTGTAGGAGTTTGCGCGTTTGTTCTTGTTTGTTGTTACTGCTTTTTAAGTAGTGTGTGTGGTCGTAAGAGAAGGTGATGGCGGCGGCGGGGTCAGATTCCGCGAGAAGGTTTGTATATATCTCGAGTATGGCTTCTGCCTCATCTGGATTTGCTATGAGGAGGTTACGGATGTTTGTCGACTCGTGCAGTAGAGCCTGAGGGCTCAGCGTGCGGAGTCTTGCCTCTAGGTCAGTAGAAGAAAATAGAACGGCAGATCTTGTGGGAGGCTGCAGAGCAGATGTTCGCTGTGTGTGTGATGATGGCTTACTCGGCTGAGCTTGGGAGCTGTTCTTTTCAGTGTGAGGAGACGAGGTCGTTGGCTCTTTACAGGACGAGAGAAAAAGGGAGGAGGGGAGTATAAGCGCGATGAGTGTGAGCCTGATCATATAGCTATAGGGTGGAAAAAAGAGCTGCAGTAAGCTAAGGTCTACTGCAGCTCTGTTATCTACGGTGTATTCGTATTAAGTCGAATTAGTTGCTGCGGGTCATATACCACTGAAGGTGACTACTGCCCTGCCAATTCCACTGTGTGAGTCTATTTCCAGAGTTCGTGCGGCGCCCGTGGTTATGAAGCACCTTGCCGCCTCTACGGAATCGAAGACGAAGGAGTCCACTATCGTCATGGTCGAATTTGAAATGCTGATTCTGATTGTTAATATTGTAACTCCATT
The DNA here is from genome assembly GCA_937952875.1 of uncultured Verrucomicrobiales bacterium. GTDB lineage: Bacteria > Verrucomicrobiota > Verrucomicrobiia > Verrucomicrobiales > Akkermansiaceae > CALFDI01. The sequence continues at coordinate 367 of CALFDI010000354.1, read as the reverse complement.
GGTGGATGTGACGACCGTTGTTAGAGTTGCCAGTCATATCGATGGCTTTATTCGTCTGGCGATTACGTGATGTGACCCAGCCTCCTCCAATATTAGCACTGTCGAAGCGCCACTGTTCCCAGTTGTTATTCTGACGAGATCTCTGGACGAGACGCGTTCCATTGTTGGAATTGTTAGACTGAAGGGCGACAGCTAGGTTACTGTAAGCATTCTGAATAGTCCACCAGCCACCAGAACGCCCGCCTTCTGGGCGGACAGTGCGCTGGCGTGATGATTCACGGCGTGTCTCGCGAATACGGCGTGTGCTATCTTTTACGTTAGGGATGCCTGTGACTTCTCCCTGAAATGTTCTTTCAGGGGTGCTATA
>CALFDI010000353.1 GCA_937952875.1 uncultured Verrucomicrobiales bacterium | reverse complement strand
GCCAGAAGCTACTGATGCGATCGGTTCTGGTTCACGGCCCTTGTTAGCGCTGAAGGCAAATGTGATCTCATCGCGACCACTAGGCCCGAAGTCATCTAGTGGGGTGATGTGTAGTGCGATCTTGGCATTGGGGATAGAGAGGTTAGATAGAGATGTCTCTAGCACCTCGGATACTCTCGCAAATACTCCCGTACGACTCTTGGTGAGCTTTGCACTTGCTTTCTCTAGCTTGGTTAGGCTCTTGGTGAGCTCAGCTTTCTTCTTGGTGAGAACTTCCTCTAAGTCCCAGACACCGCTTGTGCGCTGTCGATAGTTATCCCTGAGAGAGATAAGGTCCTCTATGGTCGATATCGAATGCTTTTTTTCCAACCGATTCAGGTGATCAATGGTCTCTGTGAGTTCTAAGAGCCGCTCTTCACTACGGTCGATGCGATCGACCATCCGCGAAGAGATCTGATCCGCTTCGCGGAGCGCCTCGACGGCGCTGTCTATTAGATCGCGTACCTCTTGAAGTTGAGGATTGAGATCAGCGAACTCATTGAGTTGCTTCAGATAGTTGGAGAGGCGATCTGCGATGGCCGTATCCGACTCGTGCACCTCTTGGTTCATTTGTTGGATGAGGGAGATGATGCTTTCGCTATTGGAGAGCGTATTCTGCTCCGCGATGATCTCCGACTTGATGATGCCATCCAGTGGTATCTTATCGAGCTCCTCGAGTTGGTATTTGATGTAGTCGAGGTCTTGTTTGCTTTGTGACTGTGACGCTTGGAGCTTCTTGATCTCTGTGACGAGTGCTTGGTAGGCGCGATAGGCGTCTTGGTACACCGTCTTCACTTTCCCGTTATCGGCGAGGGTATCTACGACATCGAGCTGATAGACTGGATCTTTGATGGTCAGGGTGTCATGCTGGTTATGGATGTCGAGTATGAGCTTTGATAAGTCTTTGATATCCAGTAGTCTAACAGGTGTATCATTAACAAATGCTCGAGACTTGCCCGTAGAGCTAATCTCCCTTCTGACCACCACCTCGCTATCTAGGAAGTCTGCATCGATGGTGTCTTTGACTTGTGCGATAAGGTCTGCTGAGAGATGGAAGGTCGCCTCGACGATGCACTTGGCATGTTGGTCATAGAGCACCTTTGTATCCGCCCTCACACCGTCTATGAGCTTGAGCGCACCAAGTAAGATCGACTTACCGGCACCGGTCTCACCCGTGATCACATTAAACCCCGACTCAAATTCTAGCCGGACCTCATCTATGATCGCGTAGTTCTTGATGTAAAGGGACTTCAGCATATCGCGATAAGATATATGAAGGCGAATATACTCTTTAGCGTGCAAGCCAGCTGCCTAGAGATTGGGCCATGCCTTGTTCGCTAGGTTCCTCTGCGACGATGGGTGATAGTCCGTGCTGGCGCAGTGCCTGTGCGGTGGTCGGTCCGATGGCGATATACTCCGTCGCTGTTGATCCCGCTTTCGCAAATGACTCATAATTCAGCGGGCTGGTGATGATAGCTAGATCGTAGACAGCCGACTGGACGTCCTCGCGGAGATGCTGGTCGTATACGATACATTCACGTAAGTGGGATCCTCCTCTTACAGCCTCCTGACCATGCACACTCCGTAGCGACTGGCGACCACATACGAAGGTGATATCCTCCTGACACCCATAGGCCGCTAGCACCTCGTGGGCACGCTCTACAGAGGAGGCGCAGTGCTCGACGACTGGTCCATACTGCTGATGATAGGCGGCCGTAGCAGCGCCGTATGTCAGTACCTTATAGTGATGAGATGGGCACACCTGGTTGAACATCCTCACCCCCGTCTTACTATAGAAGTATAGCCACCGCGTCTCTGGTATGTCCCATGCCACTTTCGTAAATGTTATAAGCGACTCCGCCACTAACTCGACGTCCTGACGCTCCGCATATTGATCCACTACCTTTCTAATAGGTGAGTCGCTAGCCAATGGCCGAGAGATGAATACGCGCTTCACCATCCTCGCTTACTCCTCAAAGAAGATATCCTCAAATGCTCGTGCCTTCTTCAGATAGATAAAGCTCCTAGTCGCAGCAATTACATCCGCCCGCGCATGCCCAGATGGCGTAAAGCCTTGCTTGAAGCAAGCAGTATGTAGCTCTTGTAGACTCGGCCATTTGTAACCTCGCTTGCCTTTCAGCTTACAGAAGTACGTCGACTCATGCATCAGACAGTAAGAGTCCGCACCGATCAGTGGACTGACCTTACTCATGCGATAGTATTCGGCACCGATCACTCCTTCATTAAACGCCAAGTTATGCGCGAATACATACTCACACTTATCCACACTCTCCTTGAACTTCGCGAGCACTTCCTCCAGCGTATCCTCCGTCTTATCGAAGTGCTCTTGATCGATATGATGCGACTTCATCGCTTTCGGTGCAGGCTTAAATCCCTCTGGCTTGATCACACAGTTATAGTCTTCCGCCGGCTTCAGCTCTTCATCTAAGATGATCCAACTCAGCTGCAGTAACCGCGGCCAGTTAAAGGTATCATCATGCGGAAGCTTGTAGCTTTTCGGCTTCCCATTAGCACTAGAGTCAAATATCAAATACATGGGGCGAAGGTAGATGTTTTGTTTAATAGGTTTTTGGGTTTGAGAAGTTTTAGTGGTTGGTAGGTTTTGGTGGTTTAACTGGTTTGCTAGTTTGTTGGTTTAACTGGTTGTTTCGCATTTTCAACCGGTTATTGACATCTCGACTACGCTCGATGATCATAAAACAGACCATTAGCTAATTCACCAATTAGCTAATTCAAAAACTGATTAGCACATTAACTAATCATCACATTAGCACATTGACCTAGCTGAGCGGAGTCGAAGCGTCCAATGTTTAGATGGCCTCGACGCTGGGAAGCGTCGAGAAACATGTTTAGAGTTGTCCGATCGCATCCTTGCGTCGGA
>CALFDI010000352.1 GCA_937952875.1 uncultured Verrucomicrobiales bacterium | reverse complement strand
TATTCCGAATAAAATTCAAAAAAGTGTTGCCAACTGCTGTTAGAATATCATTCCTAACAGCATCGTGGTAACGCACAGTGCAAATAACTCCGAAAGGATTGCAAAACACCGCTCCAGTAGGGGCCGTGTTTCTTCGCGTTATTCTGTCGAGCAGTTAGAGCCTAAAATCCTCTTAAGCGCTGCACCCATCGACGCTCCAGCCGAATCTTACGGCCTCTCACCACTCGATTCTGTGGATTCCTCCGCGCTCGAAGAACAGCGTTTTGCGAACGTTGTTGAAATCGAAGCGAGTGCTGAAACTTTCATGCCTCACGATGCTGAATCATCACTGTTAGACGCTGGTGAGACTGTCAATTGGGGAGACGAAACCGATGAAGATGTCATCACGGTTGATGAAATTTCTGAAAATGCTGAACAAGTTGAGACTGTCACAGTTGAACTTGATGAAACGCTGAAAGGAAGCGGTCAAATTGAGGCAAATCTGGAAAACACAGGGACTTTTGCTCCTGGAAATAGCCCAGGTCTTGTCGAAGTTGTTGACTTTGAAAACACAGGCACACTCGAAATCGAACTCGCTGGCACTGCGCCGGAAGACTTTGATCGTGTTGTCGCATCTGGCCTCGCACAACTCGATGGCACACTCACAGTTTCTCTCATTGATGGCTTCATTCCATCTGTTGGAGATGAATTCACTTTCCTCACTTTTGCGTCACGCGAAGGTGATTTTTCTACGTTTGAAGGCCTGCAGATCAATGAGAATCTTGCACTTGTGCCGATTCCAACAGCTTCTGGTTACAAGCTTCGCGCTGTTGAAACGACAGAGCAGTCTATCACAAATCTCCTAACTGGAGACTTCCGCGTATCGGCTGGAAATGCGGCGACAAATCAAGCAATCGAAGATGTTTTAAGTGATCGTCAAGAGCTGAGCGTCTTTAGCATCTCTGACTTCTTTGGAAGCATTACTCTTGGAAATATCCAAGCGACAGGGTCTTTCAATGCAGGTATCAACGGTGACTTCGTTAGCTTCCTCCTCGAGGATGGAACACTTTTCCTTGATTCAAATCCAGATGGCGAATTATTCGATGGATCTGAGTCTGGCCTACGCCTCACAGGGGTAGACGCAGCGATTCTCTTTAATCCAGATACTCAAGAGTTTGTTGTATCTGCTTCAGGTGATGTTTCGACATACAATACAGATGCCGACATCAGTGGAAGCGTTGCTGTCTCATGGAATACAACGAGCACAGCAATCATTAATACGATCTTTACCGTAAATGGAGAGACCAGCGATGTGCTTAATCTGGATCTCGGCGCCGCTGAAGTTACAGGTGATGATATTTCTCTTTCAACTGAGACGACTGACTTATCATTTGATTTCGCATTTGGGTTAGAAACTGAAGGAAGCCTTGGTTTCTCAGCAAGTATTACAGATGGTTCATTGATCTTCTCTACTCTTGGTCGCGCGAATGTGGCTGTGACAGATATCGATGGAGCCTTTACTCTTACTGAAGATGCAGACCTAACATTCTCTCTCGGGGGGACATTAAATGCTGATCTTGTAGGATTAGACATTATTGATCAGTCAGTAGAAGTGTCTTACGAACAGACTTCTGATGGTATCAGATTCTTCGAAGTGGTCACACCAGATGTGATCGATCTCGCAATCAACGCGATCGCGACTGAGTCAAAAGTCATTTTCACGGCAGCTGAGAATCTTGATCTGGGAGAGCTTGAGTTTATTTTCTCATTCTCAGATCTTTCACTAACCACATCTGATGCAGCTCTTACTAATGGTAGCGGTGTGATTGTCGGAAGTGTGAACGGAGTATACGGTCAGATTTTTGGAACAGCGGAAGCGAATGTTGGTTCACTTGCGAGTGGTGGAGCTCGCCTCAGCCTCAGATTTAATACTACTGAAAGAGTCATTTCTCGTGAATTGGATCTCGATAGTGGAACAGTTACTGTCTCATTTGACGCATCTGAGGCCCTGACAAACTTCTTTGAGATCGTCGTCGTTTCTGCATTTTTTGAAATCGGCGACCGTATTCAGTTCCGAGGACCCGTTTCATTCACATCTGAGACTCTCAATCTCAATGGTGTAGATCAGGATATCGAGATCATTTCAGATGATAATGTAGAGTTTTTCTTAGGTGTTGATTCACTCACTCCTGGCGTTTGGGGGATCGATGTCGAGGCATCTGGTCTCTATGTTGCAAATGCGACGGTCGTAATAGTGAAGTTTGTCGACTCTGGTCTCTACGCGATTTCACTCACTGGGGATTTCGGTGGGCGTCATCTGGGTGATGTAACAGTCGAAGGATCCGGGTCACTTTTATGGAATCAGCGTGGTGACATCATAGATCAGGTTGTCGAAATTGGTGGTGACCCATCAAATGCAGCACGCTTATTATTCCCAAGTGCTTCTGATGAGCTGACAGTTTCTTTTGGAGCGCTTAATATTAGTCTTTCTGATCAGGCAATTTCTGGAGCCGCGACTGTGCGTTTTGCGGATGAAAGCCTTCGTGTTTCAGTCAGTCAATTTAACGCAACCTTTGATGTTGGTAATGGACTGCTTGGAATCCGAGATGGTGTCGGAGATATTACTTTCGCCGATGATGCTATCTATGGAGGTGTTACTGGAACGATAGTTGCCAACGGATTTGATGACTACGCTTTCTCAGGAAGTCTTTCTGCAGAGTTTAATTCTGGTTTAGATTCTGTTTCCTTCTCCGCTGGTCAAAATAGTGTCACTCTTCCTGGAGGTCCTTTCATTCGCCTGGCTGGATATGGATTGACGATCTCAGCAGAGGGCGAATCGATCTCAGGTGACTTTGCCTTTGAGACTGGATCTATTGATGCAACCACTGGGCGTGTTTCGTCAGGAGTCGGCTCAGTCGGTGATGAGCAAGTTCTCATAGGTTTTGCTGATAATGTTTCACTCTCTACGAATGGTCTAGATATTGGTGAAATGGATCTGTCTGGTCTTGTTGTTGTTTCCGATGATTTCTTTGCCGGTCAGTTAGAAGGATCATTCCTCTACACTGAATCAGATGTCCGGATAGCAGGGGATATCGATCTAACAGTGAATACGCGTTCTACTGATGTAGTCGTTACCTCGCCACTCTCTGGGGAGACGGTTACGATTTCTCAGGGGCCGAGCTTCATTCTCACTGCGGCGAACTTTGAAGCAGATCTCAAGGCTGCCTCTATCTCGGGGTCATTTAGTCTATCATCATCATTTATTGGTGGGCTTCCTGCATTAACGATTTCAGTGACTGACCTGCGCGTCGATTTCGGAGGATCAGCGGATCTACCACTCATATCACTCGGATTACCATTTGGAGAATTTGGTATTACTAATGACGGCCTATTTGGTGATCTCGGTGGATTTGATATTTTAGGTGGATCTCTCGATCTCAGTGGGGCTCTTGACTTTGATTTTAATACGACCGGGCTTGCGATTAGTGGGATAGATCCTGGCCAGTTTACCTTAGGCGGGCCTGATATTGATCTCACTCTGGGAACACTTGATTTTGCAGGGGCGATCGACTTTAGCTTAATTAGCACAGATGTGTCTGATCTATTTGATTCACTCACTGCTCCTGATCTTGACTTCAAAGGATTAGAGATCGGCTTTGCTGATGTCTCGCTGACACTTCCTGGTGGTGTCGGAGCAGTAAGCGGAATAGGTGGAGGTCTTGTGATCCGCCGTGAAGGATTCGTCGGTCAACTCACAGGAAATGTTGATATCTCGACTCCTGATCTCTCTCTTAGCGGATCATCGACTCTCAAGTTAAATACGCTTGATATTGATTTACTAGAAACACTTAACGTCGCCGAGACGACCTTTACGATCGATGTGCCTAAGGGGCCGTTTTTCGAAATTGATTTCACAGGTGTTTCATTCTCTATGATTGGCGCGAGCTTCTCAGGAGACCTGAGCTTGCAACTCAGTTCAGGTCTTACCTCAGAGGGGATTGATCGCCTGATCATTGAAGCGAATGGTCTGAGCTTAGCTTCTGGAATCGGATCAGCTAACTACACGCTTTCGAACTTAAGTGGTCTGCTTGTTGTTGAGAGCGGGGGAGTTGCTGGGGCATTGACTGGAGGACTTTCGATCACAGGTATTCCGGATCTTGGCTTAGCTCTCGGTGAGGCGAATGTAGAATTTAATACGAGTGGCCTAGGATTTAGCGAAGTGATCGGAAATGGGCACTTGTCTTTCCGAGCGACTCAATACTTCGATCTACAAGTCGCAG
>CALFDI010000351.1 GCA_937952875.1 uncultured Verrucomicrobiales bacterium | reverse complement strand
GACTTCACAGAAATATCTGAAACGATCACTTTCCCAGCGAATAGCACCGAGCCTCAGACCATAAATATACCTCTCGTGAACGATGCTGTTGTTGAGAGCAGTGAAAGTCTCAGTATAGATCTTACCACACTGGCTGCAGACGGACGTAATGTGACTCTTCAGTCGCCACAGGCAAACCTCATGATTGATGATGATGACGAGATGCAAATCTCTATCGACTCAGTGACCCAGTCAGAAGGTCTCGCTGGCAGCTCAGAGTTCATCTTTACGGTGTCCACTACAGCAGAAGTAGACAGTGCTGTGAGTATAGACTTTACAACCGTCGACGACAGCGCAGTCGCTCCAGGTGACTACACAGCGAGTTCTGGGACGATCACTTTCCCTGCGAATTCGACAGACTCGCAAGAGATTAGAATTTCTGTCCTCACCGATGCTGAGATGGAAAATGATGAGACCTTCTTTGTGAATCTCTCTAACATTAGAGGTCCGAGCGTGTCTGATCGAGTGACCTTTGCAAACGCCCAAGGAACCGGAACGATCCAAAATGGTGACAACGCGAGGATTAGTATAGCAGATGCGACGGTGACCGAAGGTAGGAATGGAACTGTCCAAGCTCAATTCACACTGACTCTGGATAAGGCTCTTCCAAATGAGGGAAGCGGCCCAGCCTTCACCGTGGATGTGGCGACGCTGACCAATGGAACGGCGAGCGCTGCAGACTTCACCGAAGACAGTGGGACGACCATTAGCTTCCAAGGCACAGCTCTCGAAGAGCAGGTCTACACAGTAGATATCACTGACGATCAAATCGTCGAAGGTAGCGAGACCTTCCAAGTGCGTCTTCTGAATCTGCAAGCGAATGGGCTGGGCGTTCAGCTCGGCGACTCCGAAGCCACTGGAACCATCCTCGATACTGATATAGCGACGATCAGTCTCACTCTCAATGATGCCACCGAAGGCGATGAGGGAGACACGGGCATGTTGAACTATTCCGTGCAGTCTGATGCGATCATTGATGGTGATGTGAGTTTGACTCTTGGCTTTAGCGGCACAGCTGTTGCAGGCTCCGATTTCAGTGCTCCGAGTTTTAATACTGTGACTCTGATGAGTGGATCACAGCAGCAAGGGTTTGTTCTTTCCATTATTCAAGATGATGTAGCTGAGTCTGATGAAACAATTATTCTAACAGGCTCAAATCTCGTAACAAGTGGGCGCAATGTGAGTTTTATAGATTCAGCGACTACCATAGCAGTAAATGCGACGATCGCCGATGATGATTTCTCTCCAGTGGTGAATCCAGATGGACCATACAGCGTCTCCGTAGGTGAAACTCTGACCGTTCCTGTTGGTGGTGGACTGCTAGCTAATGATACAGACGAAGACAGCGGGCAGCCTGCACTGACTGCTACTGTGACGACTGATGTTGTAAATGGTCAGCTCACTCTCGCCTCAAATGGCAGCTTCACTTATCAGCCGGAGGATGGCTTCGATGGGGTGGATACCTTTAGCTACTCTGTCTCTGATGGGACGAATAGCACTACGGGCACTGCGAGTATCACAGTGAATTCATCAATCGATATTGCCATCGAAGTGGAACAGTTAGAAACAACTCTCATCGCTGGTGGTGATTCGCTGACAACCTTCCGTGTCACTGCGACCAATAATGGACCAAGTGATGCAACGGGTGTGATGATCATGCAGAACACTATTCTCCCTGCTGAAGTGGAGCGTGTCAGCGCTGTGCCAAGTGCAGGCGTATTCGGAGGGGGGACCTGGGTGGTTGATCTTTTAAATACAGAAAGTCAGACTCTCACGATCACCATCCGTGCTGCGGCTACGGCAATAAGTGGAGATAATTCAGTGACTTTTGGTATGCGACTCATGGGGGCTGATCAGATAGATTCGCTGGAGTCTAACAATTCCGATTCTGCGTCTGTCTCTGTCATTAACCCTATCGATGTAGATGTGACGGTTAGTTCAGCTCCAGTGTTGAATTTACAAAATGGACTCTTCACAGGGCAAGTCACCGTGACGAACACGTCTGGAGTCGATGTGACGGCTTTCCGTGTCTTTGTTACGGATCTACCAGTGGATGTCACTGTGTCGAATGCGACTGGATCAGCAGTCTTCGAAGGAACGGAGCACCCATACCTTCTGTCTAACACTGCACTAGCCGCAGGGGAGTCCACTGTTCTGACTGTAGAGTTCCGTCGACCAAGCCTCGATCCAAACTTCTCTGCAAATTACGGAGTGGAACTCCTGACTGAGGAAGAAGTCACGCCAGGCGCGTCACTGGTAGGTGCTGCAGTGACTCGCGCCGTTATGTTAACGAACGGAGATTTTCTTATCGAATTCGATAGCTCTGTCGGAGCGATGTATGCGGTGGAATACAGTTCGGATATGGCGCGTTGGATTCGTGTCCAACCTGCCTTCGAAGCTGCAGCAAATGTTACGCAGTGGGTCGATAACGGAGCGCCGAAAACGATTAGTCATCCGAGCAGTGTCGGACAGAGATTCTACCGTGTCGTCCGTCTCACTCCAGTAGCGAACTAAAAAACGCATAGTAATAACCAACCGAATAGATCGTTATGAAACATCACATTATCCTCTTTGGCCTTCTTAGTTCAATCGCTCACGCAGGTGATGAGACCTCTATAGTCACTGATAGCAGCCTGGGAGCCAAAGGTGTCATCATTCCTGCAGCGAGTGAACGCACAGGTCGTTGGAAAGTGGGCACAGGATTGATGTGGAGACGTCTAGGAGGCACTCGTGTCAATCACGGTGCTTCAGCTTCGCAATTCAGAGGTTTACCTCTCGGTGTGGGTGATGATAGCGCCATCGCGAATCGTGAATATGATGATGGGTTTGTTCGCATTGGAACAGGCACGCAGTTGAGTGGATTCACCTCATACTTCGGCTACCCAACTGCACCATCATTCTCAGCAGGAGATCTTGTTTTTGCCAAAGGTGGTGGTGTTGATATTGCTCTGCCTAGCACCGCGAGTGATGGTGATGAAACAGTCGCATCTCCCTATATACAGCTCAGCTATCTAGTTCCTGTTCGAGAAGATTTAGAGATTGGATTTGGGGTGAACTTTGCCCTCGCAGGGCTGGATAGTCAGATTAATCAGGCTCTGGCAGTGAGTGAGGTTACGACGCGTGATTTCTTCGATGTGGGAGGCGTGGTCTTGCCCAATCAACAATACACGGGGCCTATTTCCGTCGCTCCTACAGGTAGCCCACTTATCCCGAATCGTCCCATCCCTGGGGCTCGGCAACAGACATTTACCCCCAATGGTAGCTATCCGAGCCGTTTTAAAAACAATACTGACCTCTTTAGCCTAGCGCTGGGGCCAGAGCTTCATTGGTTCCCAAGTGAGAAGGCATCCTTAGGACTCAGTGCTGGCCTCGTGGTTAACTTTGCTGATTGGGATGCGAGTTCAACTCTGCCGTCAGTTTCAGCCACGAATCAGATAGTAGATAATTTAGCTAGAAGCAGTGGAGAGGAGTTTCTCTTCGGTGCATTTATTAAAGCAAATATTGAAATTCAACTTAACGGCAGCTGGGGCATCGAAACATTCTACCGCTACGACTGGAATGAAGATCTTGAAGGTAGAGTCGGTAACACTACATTTGAAACTGATCTCTCCGGCTGGAGTGCAGGACTGGGAGCGACTTATCGTTTCTGAGAAACGATACACCCTGCTATAGTTGTTTCGTCAGTTGTTGATCTAGAATAGGTAGAGGGCTTTGGGCCCGTCTGTGATGGGTGGGGTCATGAGACCGTTCAGTCTGTTTAAGTTCGATGGATTTGTAGTCTTTCTGCTCTAGTGTAGGGAGTGGATTTGCTCCATTTCTAAAAAAATACGATTTTTTTCCAAGGATGTCTTCGGCAGTGTGTCTTATCCGGTGAGACTCGCACTTTCCCCTGATGACTTTCCTATGGCTTCCACCCAAAAACGCACAAAGCTAATGGCCTTTCCGACAAAAAAAGGAAAGGTCGAGCTGAAGCCGAATCTGTCTGCCTTGTTCAAGGCTGAAGAAGATCCGCTGTTGCGCTATGCATTCGGTCTGTTAGGGCGCAGAGCTGTTGCGGAGGAAGTGGTGCAGGATGCGTTTCTCAAGCTGCATGAGCAATACGCTGAAGTGGAAATGCCGCGTCCTTGGCTTTACCGCTGTGTGAGAAATCTTTGCTTTAATCGCATCCGTAAATTGAAACGTGAGGATATCAGTGACGAGCCGGGGGAGCCAGATTCTGGTGACCGGGAACAACCGGATGAAGTGCTACATGTTCTCGAATCTATGGGAGCGTTGCGACTAGTCGTGGCGGAGCTCGAGGCGCGCGATCGTGAGATACTGAAAATGAAGTATTTTCAAGGGCTGCGATATGCGGAAATTAGTGACCAGCTCGATATGTCGGTCGGAAACGTAGGCTACCGCCTTCACCATATTTTAAAACACCTAGAGGCCGCCCTGCAGAAGCTGGGTGTGACTTCTCTCTAACCTTTTGCCATTGTCATGACACCTGACCAACCAGAACTTTGGAATGATCCACACATTCAAGCCCGTATCGTGGCCTGGATTCTAGGAGAGGCTTCTGACTTCGAAATAGCTGAGCTTCAAGACATGCTCGGAGAGAGCCCTGAGCTACAGGCATATTACGATCGCATGGTGGCTCTGCATACACGCTTGGAAAAGATGGAGAGCGTGCCCGAGGAGCCCTGGACTATAGAGAAAGGTAAGCGTGATGATTTACTCAAAACTCTCGGCGTGAAAGGAGACTTCGCTGAACTAGTCATTCATAAGCCGTCACCGATTGGACCTTTTGTGAAATGGGGAGTTGTTGGAGCGGCTGCAGGTTTGGTTATGATGGGGATCTTTAGTCTTAAGAATTCCTTCTTTCAAACTAAGGCGTCGCGTATTATTGCATATTCGGCTGGGGCAGAAGAACAGCAGGTGGAGGTTAGTGATCTTTCGACGTTTAGTAATATTGATCTTGAAACGATAGATTTAGGCGGAAGTGAGAGCCGTCTTGCTGCGATCGATGAGGAACTCAGAAAACAGGAGGATATTGTTGCTGAAAAGAAGCGGGAGATGGATGCGATAACTCGAACTAGAGGTATCTACTTTAAATCTAACGATAGCGGTCAAACGGTAAAGACTGAATTCGCACGAAAAAGTGGCCCGGATCTTGAGAGACTAGAGCAGTCGCAGAAGACATTGAGTGAACAAATCGCGAAGTTAGATGAGCTGAGGGGTGATGCGAGAACACATTATAGCTTTGCCGTAGGACAATCGGCGTTTGCTATAACTGAAGAAACTCCAGGTTCTATAGAAGAGGCTGAGCCACTTCTGAGTCAGTTGGATGACCCTATTCGGACAAATCCGGCCATTGATTATGGTAATGTTGAACTTGCTGATAGCATTCGGCAGGGGCTGTATGCCGCAGAAGGCCATTATAATCTAGGTGAGTTTGATAAGGCTGAGGAAGTGTATCAAGACGTTCTGAGAACAGATGGATACAATCAGGCAGCCAGACGTGGATTAGAGAAAGTTTCTCAGGCTCGATCAGACTACTACAGGTCCGCATATGATCAGGCACGTCCAAAACTTCTAACCGAGGTGGATTCGGCATGGGAACTCACAATTCCCAAAGACGCGCCAAAAAACACTAGTAGGCTTTTTTGTAGAATAGCTGATTCTTCCCCATTGGGGGGAGGTTTTTTACCCTCAGTTGAATTGCCGCTGGGAGTCAAAGCTCAACCTTTAAAAGGGGACGATACTCCTATTGATTCCAGAGTTCCTGAGTTAGGTCAGGGCTCTCAATCTCAGAGAATATTTAAATCCGAAATCTCAGCGAGTGAAGAAGCCTTCTCGACTTTCTCTCTGAATGTGAGTGATGTGTCTTTCAAATTGGCTGCTGCCGCCTTGCAAGGGGGGCGTCTTCCAGAGCAAGAGAAAGTGCGGGTTGAGGAGTTCGTAAATGCGTTTGATTATGATGATGAATCTCCTAAGGCTGGCCAGCCAGTGGCATGCGCGATTGAGCAATCGGCTCATCCATTTTTACAACAGCGAAACCTTTTCCGTTTTGGTGTTCGGACGGCAGTTGCGGGTCGAGGTGCTGGAGTTCCTTTACGATTAACTATTCTGTTAGATCAGTCTGGATCTATGGAGCGGGCTGATCGCCAGGCTTCTTTGCTAGCTGGTGTAAAAGTTCTCACTGAGTTATTGGGAGAGGCTGATGAAGTGAGTTTAGTTGGCTTTTCTCGCACGCCGCGTCTTTTGGTCGATCGCGTAAACGGAGCTAATCATGAAGCGCTTCTTAAAGCAGTAAAACAGGCACCTAGTGAAGGTGGAACGAATCTTGAAGAAGCTCTACGCCTTGCTCAAGAGACCGCATTAAAACAGTTTCAAAAAGGGGCTCAAAACCGGATCGTGCTCATCACTGATGGAGCAGCGAACCTCGGAGATGCTGATCCGGCATCTTTGTCGAAATTGATTGAGGGGTTTCGTGAACAGGGAATCGCTTTCGATACCTGTGGTGTGAGTGCTGATGATCTAAATGATGAACTACTAGAAGAAATGTCTCGCAAGGGAGATGGTCGTTATTATCTCTTAGATCGCGTAGAAGATGCTGATGCGGGCTTTGCTCGACAGCTAGCAGGGGCATTTCGACCAGCTGCGGAAAATGTGAAGGTGCAGATCGTGTTTAATCCTGAGCGTGTCGGGAATTACCAACTTATGGGTTATGAAAAACATAAGTTAAACAAAGAGGACTTCCGTAATGACTCTGTAGATGCGGCTGAGTTAGCAGCTGAAGAGTCAGGTGTAGCGCTTTATCACGCTGAGATCAAAGCAGAAGGCCAAGGGGAAGTGGGGCAGATATTTGTTCGTTTTCGTGATGTGACTACTGGGAAAATCATAGAACGTCAGTGGATTATTCCTTATCAGCCGCAGGTGGCGGCTTTTGAGAAGGCGACACCTTCTCTGCAGTTAGCTGCTACGGCTGCTTTTGTCGGTGAATACCTTTCAGGCAGCCCACTGGGGCAGCAGGTGGATTTCGGAGTTTTTAAAAGTGTGCTGAGTCATATTCGCGCAGCTTACCCGAAGGCGTCACGAGTAGAGACGCTTTCTTCCATGCTCGATACCCTTGCCGAATAGGCTTTGTTACCAAGCCGTTACAGACCGGTGTCTTGAGCAGACGTTATAACAGACAACAGATATATTTTTATGAAACGCATGCACATTCTAAGCGCGCTCGCTTTTTTACTCACTTACCTGGTCGGGCTTTCGCAGGAGGCTGTGGTAGAGACTCCATCAGTGACTATTGAAGCTCACGGCGTGAACCCGAAACTACCATTTCTCTATTCGTCATCTGTTTCGGGTGAAATTGTTGTCGCGAGAGATACTTGGAGTGGGAAGTGGACTGCAAGTTTTGAAGGACTTCAGGGTGAGGCAGATGTTTACACGTTGGCTCTGCGTGGTGATGGAGAAATTGCTAATCTAACAGGTGAAGGCGTGACTGAGTGGTCGGTGCGTATCGATGAGTCAGGTGATCGATTTCTCGATGTAAAAGTAAAGGAGGGGAATACTGATAAATTGGTGGTTGATCTATTGACTTCATCTGCAATCGAAGAGGGTGAATTTTCGCCGCTACTGCTTTCTTCTGCGACATCTCAGAAGTGGTCTGGTCAATTTACAATTCAGGGTGAGAGTGGTGCGACGCTTCGCATGATCGAGGCTCAAGGTGTTTTGCCTTTGGGTGATGAGAGTGGGTATGTGATCTTAAGATCCCAAGCTGGAATCAGACTGAAGGCGATTGCTCCTGGTGGGCAGGTGGGTGATGTGGATATCACGCAGCTATCTCTTACGGGAGAAGTAGATGAAGACTCATCGTCTGTGCATTTTACGCTAAAAGGATCCGCGAGTGTTTTAAAAGCGGGAGCAAAAGTCGCGATCTTAAGTGGGGAGGCTGCTCCGAGTTCTGCTGTGCGCGGAGATGTGAAGCTAAAGCTCCTGAAAGATAAGGGCGGAAAGATGGCTTATCATTTGGTATTTCCTCATCAGGGTGAGGTCTTTTTCGAGTTAGAATTCGATGCAGCGATGACTCGAAGTGGGGGCTGGCAGATATTGAATTTCCAGGTTCCGCCGGGATCGGTGGTTCCATTGGGCCTAGCAGGGCTGAAGGATGACGTGCGTTTCGCTGACGAGTATCCTGTGCTTCCTCGGAAGTCACAGGGCTCGTGGCGGGGCTTTCTCCCAGCATCAGGAGTGGCGAATCTGGCCTGGCAAAGTATGCGCGAAAGCGGGAACGGAGAGCTTTTCTTTAGCACTGCAGAACGCAGTGATGTGCGTGTAGGCTCTGGGCTCTTACGTCAACAGATTCAATTGCGAGCATCTGTGTTGCAAGGTGAATTGAATGAATTAACTCTAGATTTGATAGGAGACGGTGAGTTGCTTTCAGTGAAGGGGGAAAACATCGTTGATTGGAAAGTCTCTGGTGAAGGTGAAGCGCGCGAGTTAAAGGTGCAGCTGAGTCGACCTGTGAAGGAGACTGCTTTGTTCGTGATCGAGGTCCAAGACGCACTGTCAGGTTTTCCTGTTCTCGTGAAGCCGTTGCGGATCTCACCACGCGAAACAGTTCGTCACTCGGGTCATTTACGTGTGCGGAACGATGGGGCTGTTAGGGTAGAGGTGCAGAAGCCCGGCGGTCTCATGCAGCTATCTGCTGGCGAGTTCCCTGGTTCTGAGCATGAAGCGAAGCTGGCGGTGCAGTCAGTAGTGTATTTTTTTCCGACAAATGACTATGACTATCGTATTTCTGCAGATCATATCTTACCAGAAGTATCGGTGTCTCAGGTTGCGATTTATGAAATGACGGAGACGGATCGAGTGATTCAATCGTCTCTAGAGCTAGATATTCGTGAGGCTCCGTTGCGTGAGTTTTCTCTTTCTATTCCAGACGGTTATGCGGTTGTTTCTGTGTCTGGTGCTGACGTGTCAGATTATCTTTTGGCGACGAAGGTGTCTGATAATCAGAGAATTTTAAAAGTCATTTTCCGTGGTGAAATGAGTGGGCGTCAACTAGTGAAGCTTCATCTTGAGAAGAATCAGGCTGCAGCTGCAGGAGTGTGGGCGCTGCCACGATTGGATTTCCCCGATGCGAAAGATGTCCGCGGTCATATCGGGGTGAAAAGCTCTCCGGGCTATCGGGTCTCTCCTAAGACGGTAACAAGTTTGAGCGAAATGCCTTTGACCTATTTCCCGAGTCAAGTGGAGGGTTTGCAGCAGGCGTTTCGAGTGCGTAAGCAGGAATGGGAGGCAGCTTTGACTGTGGAGGCACGTGGTCAGAATGTGCAGGCAGATGTTTTTCATCTCTATACCCTGAAGGAAGGTGTGGCGTATGGGAGTGTGCTGATTAATTATCTCGTCGTTGGTGCTCCTGTCACAGAGTGGCGCCTGTCAGTGCCTGATGCTTTGGGAAATATAGTAATAGAAGGTCTGAATGTGAGTAGCTGGAGACGCGAAAATGAAGAAGTTATCGTATCCTTGAATCAGGCGGCATTGGGAGCGAGCACTTTACTACTGACTTTTGAACGACCGATGAGTGCGGATGGTGGCCAGTTGACTCCAGGCGAGGTGATTCCGCTGGGTGTGCAAGGTGAACGTGGATTTTTGCAAGTGGTGAGTCCGCTGCAGGTGAAGCATTCTGTGACACAGGCTGAAGGCACGCTAGTGAAGTTGGAAGCAAGCGAGCTTCCTGTCGAATTTCAGCTTTTGACAACAGCTCCATCTTTGGCTGCATATCAATATGCGTCACGTCCATTTGCTTTAGGCATGTCTGTTGAGTGGTATGAGCCGAGCGAAATAACGACTCAGTTAGTTGATTCAGCATGGCTTTCATCGCAGGTGTCACGTGATGGACAGATCGTGACTGTGGCCCGCTACTTTGTGAAAACGCGTGGGCGTAAAGGTCTGCGACTGACTCTGCCAGATGGTGTGAAACCATGGGAGGTAACCGTTGCCGGAGAGTCTGTGAATGCGAGGCAAGACGGGGCTGTGATGTTGATTCCTTTAACGCCAACAACTGATCCGAACGAGAAGGTGGAAGTGGTGGTGCGTTATGGACAGAAGTCTCCGAGTGCGTCTGATGTGTCATTGAGCGCACCTCGTTTAGAAGTGCCGTCTGTGATTGGTCGCTGGACGGTGAGTGGAGCGAGAGGGCGTCAATTGGTCCCAGAAGGGGGTGATTTAACTCCTGTGAATCCAGTGTTACGTGAGACTGGATGGAGTTGGATGGCTCGCCATAGTGTTTGGACTTTGGTCAGTATTATCGTGCTTGTTATTTGCTCGATTGGCATGAGATACCATCAAGTTAGTAAGCCATTTCTTGGTGCTATTGGTGTGGTGTTTCTGTTTGTGGCCGCGTTGCTGGCTTTGCTTTCTGTGCCTGACGGGCTTGAGGGGATAGTGAATAAGGGGAGTGTCATATATGAAGCTCCAGTTGTGCCTGCGAATGATTTGGTGACGATACAGTTGAGTAATACAGGGACGTTCTCAGCGATGACATCTGTGACAGGTGTGTTTTGCGTGCTGCTGGCTTTAGCTGCTATGGGATTTGTCGGCTTTAAGAGATGGAAGAAGCAGAGTGTTTCCTCTCT
>CALFDI010000350.1 GCA_937952875.1 uncultured Verrucomicrobiales bacterium | reverse complement strand
TGGGACTGTAGGATTTTTGCTTTTTTCAGGAGCTTTTTTCCAACAATCCGAATGGGTAATACGCATAGAGGCACACTCAATAAGGCTATGAGAATAATGCCTACAGCCTGGTTCTCAAAAGAAGCAAAAATCAAATAGCTGATTGCCCATAAAAGGGTAAATGGTTGCACAATGATGTCGACACTGGCCTGGACGAGAGCCTGCTGTAAACGCGATGTATCGCCCATGATCCTGCTCATGATGTCTCCACCTTTGGTTTTCGAGTGAAAGGAGAGCGGCAAATGCTGAAGCTTTGAAAAACACTTGAGTCTCAGTTTTTCTAACACAGAGACACCAACATACGAAATCAAGTATGTGCTAAAAAACGTGCCCAGCCCTCGAAAGAGAAACACGACAGGCAACATACTACAGGCGAAGATGAGTATATTTCGTGGGGTAATAGGACTTCCTAAAAAGTCCATAATACGGCGCAACCACTCAGGAGCGTCTTTAAAGTTCCCATCTTCTCCGACAAAGATGACGGGAAAGACTTCCTGCATCATAAGGGGAAGCCCAGCTCCACTCGCTGCACCAGCAATCAGGCCAGTCACAATCCCAAGCCAAAACTTACCTATATCAGGACGCAGTAAACTGCGATATGGACTAAAACGACCAATCACTGAGCGAGACCCTGCCTCTTTCGTGCTTGGTGGACAAGAGTAAGATTATTCTAGCGTCTTAATCCTCAGTGATCCGCCAGCGCATCAACGCTCTAGGTCGCCCTGCTGTAGGAATACTCGCCCTGAGAAGACCTCCGGTAAATGTTGCTGGGATGACATTCCATATTGCTAGATCCGTCGACCATTCGGCCTGGTAATTCACTCCGCTCTGCAGCCCCTCAGGCAATGGACGCCGGAGTTCGAAATTCTGAGGAGTGATGATTATCTCATCGACAGCGTCATTTCCAGACAGTGGATCTAGTGAAAAGGCATACTCGACTCCATTATCGAGCCCATCTCCGTCGAAATCATCGGAAAATGCCCCTAAGATCGCGAATTTGTTTTCTCTCCAGAATTCAAAATTTCCAACTGCTGGAGGCTGAGCATACGTCACAACAGCACCCACACCAGGAGAATAGATAAAATCAGCGATCTGCGGGACGAGAGTAATATAGTAGGAGTCGCCAGGACTCACGCTTTGACCGATGAGTGTGGCATCTAACTCAAACACCTCTGCTTCATTATCGATCAACACTTCATTCACATCTGTGACTGAGTCAGTATTTGTCAATGTAATGTCATCGAGAAATATCCCCGTGGGAAATTCATCTCCAGACCCCGGCTCGATAGAATTTGCCAAAAGAATAATATCTCTAGGATTCATCATACTTGCTTCCTCTAGCGTTCGGGCCAGCATGCGATCACTTAGCCTATACACAAATCGAACACGCGTCGCTAAGCCAGTGTTCGGTATAGAGATACTTCTGGTTTCTACAGGTCGTGGTGGGAAGGAATTACTCGAACCTTCAGATACGATAAGACTACCAGGAAGAACCAACCACGTTTCACCATCGGTCGTGTATTGAGCTTCTAGCACTTCATTATCTAGCCCCTGATACCCGCGCCTAAAAGAAAAGTTCAATCTCGTATTCGCCTGGGGAAGAATGGAATTCTTCAGCTCTAGAGCAACAAGACCGAAAGTATCTTCTATAGAGCCAAATGTGAGTCGCCATGACCTATCATCCGAGATGTGGTAGATGCCGCTAGAGTCAAAAAACTCTTCTCCATAGCGTGCATCGTAAGATACATTCGTAAGATCATCGAAATGAAGACCTAAAGTAGCGTCTTCTGCACCTTCTACCCAAGTAAGCGGGGTCACCTCTGAGATTCTGACACTCACACTGTCAGCGCTTTGAATCGTATCGAAGTAGTAATTAGATCCATCTTCAATGGGTTCATCAGGTCCAACTGGCACCAGACTCTCAGCCACGCGATTCGGATTCATGAAGGTCGTTACATAAGTATAAGAATCAGGGATCCCTGACCCCAGAATATTTGATACGGTCACTGTGTAGCTGCGGTCCTGAGACGTCGCATCTGGCAGTTCCGAGCTGACCGTCCATGACAGCGTATTATCTCCTACGAGCATTTGATTTGCAGACGCACTGTCAGGAGTGACATTCAGTTGCTGCCCAGACTCATCTACCACTGTGACGCTGGCAGATCTGAAATCAGCACCGGGGTAAGTGATCGACCAACGCACAGGACTGAAGACTTGAGGAAAATATCCTTCATTCGGCCACGTCACAAACTTAGGAGGCGGAGCTTCTGCTGGAGACTTAAAATCTGTGATGACATAGGTCGCATTTACATCAATAAATTGATTACCCAGCACAACTTGGGCAGGAATATCTGCCGTAGCAACAGTCTGCATAAGACTGTAAAGCAACCACCGCCGGTGTCCCACCTCTGGATTCAGAGTGAGGTCTAGCCCGCTCGGCTCTAGCATGTAGGCATCGATAGCTTCTGGTCCCTTTGCTCCTAGTGCGAGCAAGCTATTCGCAGCGCCATTCCAGCCATCAGGAGTATAACAGATCGTATTCGTAGGTGGCTCATGGTCCATCACGATACCATTTTGTGCGAACTCCCAAGCCATCATCTCTGCAGCTAAGTGCGTTGCATCCCCCTGTGTCCGATTTGGGTTCGAGCCTATCGCTGTCTGATCCCCTTGAATTTCGATCAGCTGAGAACTATCCATCAATAGATCCGCAGGCAGGCCCACCATCGCTCTATAGTAGTTAATCCGCCTGAGAGTGTCTTCTTTATAGGCCGGAGACGTGCTACTAATCGTTCCGCAGATAGAAAGGTCACCTTGCCAGTTAATCCGATCGCTCGATCCTTCCGATGCCTGATAAATGTGCTGAAAAAAAGAGACCACATCAGCACGAGAAAAGGGATCCACACTGTAGCCAGAAGAGCCTACTGGCTGCCCAGGCCCTGGAAACCATGCTCTAGCAGACACTACTGTAAAAAGAAGTGCCACTACCGCAAGTCGCGACATGGTGAAGGCGTGTCTCATATAAATGGATTTTTGACTAATATACAGATACCCCTTTTCCCTCCGTTCGCCAAAGGTAATAATAGAACAAAATACCTTAATATTTAGAGAAATAGAAGGAATAGACTCTCACTCTTCTTTGGCCAGCCGCCTTTGACATTCTCAAAGACAATCGATCGAAGGGTCTCAGAACTAAAAAATAACGAGCGCACTGAGCAGCAAGAACGTCGCCGTCTCAACGCGAAGAATAAGTGATCCCAGAGAGACTGGTGAAAAGCCAGCACTATAGAGCTGCTGATACTCTTGAGGTGAGAAGTCCCCTTCAGGTCCGACTGCAACTGCGACTTCTCCAGCAGTGGGAAGCTCAGGGATCATCTCTTTTAACGGTCGTGCAGCCTCTTCAAGCGAGCCAACGAATCCTTTCAGAGTCTCATCTGCGAGAATAGTCTCCAGTCTTTGTGGCAGCTCGACATCTACGAGCCAATTTTGACCACACTGCTTACAAGCCTCGAGAGCCACTCGCTGCCATTTTTCACGTTTTTTCTGAGCATCAACTGCGTTTGACACTTTAAAAACACAATGCTGTGCCAGGACTGGGATAATACGGCTCACCCCGAGTTCGACGGCTTTCTGCACGATCCAATCCATATTTTTCCCCTTCGGAACGGACTGGAGTAGAACGACTTGTCTTGTAGGTCGTGGTGTCTGATGTTTCTCAAGAATCTTGAGGCATACCTCGGATCGACTACTCGTGATGATTTCGCATCTCGCCGACGTCCCTAGACCATCAAACACCTCGATGAGCCCACCTTCCGGCTCTCGCATGACCTGAGCACAGTGCTTCGCCTCATCCCCACTTAAACGCAAAACTCCCTCTACCCAATCGGATGGAGGGAGGTAATAGCGGTTCATGAGTTCTAGAGATCGAAGAAACGTTTCGCCTTGTCGAGAAAGGATTCTTCTAGAGGCGAGTTCTTATCTCCAATGGATTCTGCGAAGTCCTCGAGCTTTTTCTTCTGATCTGAATTCAGCTTTGTCGGCACCTCGACTTGGACTTCGATATGAAGATCACCCTTATTCGTCCCACGATTAACCATAGGAACACCGCGTCCTCTCAGTCGGAAAATCGTGCCACTCTGAGTCCCTGGAGGAACTTTGATCGAGGCCTTACCGTCGAGAGTCGGCACTTCTAGTTCACCTCCCAGTGCTGCTTTTGAGAAAGAAATAGGAACCTTGCAGAAGAGATCGTCCTCTTCGCGTTCGAAAATATCGTGAGCCTTCAGGTGTAGGAAAACATAGAGGTCACCAGACGGGCCATTGCGCTGTCCAGCATCACCATTTCCACTGGAACGCAGACGAGTCCCGTCATCGACTCCTGCCGGGATGCGGATCTTGATACGGCTCGGCTTTTGCACACGGCCATCACCGCTACAGCTGCTACATGGATCACTGATCATCTCACCGGTGCCATCACACGTCGGACACTCAGACTGCTGGACGAAGATACCAGCCTGGCGCGTCACAACGCCACGACCTCCGCAGCCAGAACATGTTTTCTTGCCTGCACCACTCTTCGATCCACTGCCGTTACAAGTGCTACAGTCGCTTAGACGCTCGATTTCTAGCTCCTTTTCGACTCCTGCGGCTGCTTCTTCCAGAGAGATTTCTAAATCATAGCGAAGATCGCTCCCACGCTTGGGCCCGGATTGACGACGACGACCGCCACCACCTCCGCCACCGAAGAAGTCTTCAAATCCGCCGCCACCACCGAAGGCACCGCCA
>CALFDI010000349.1 GCA_937952875.1 uncultured Verrucomicrobiales bacterium | reverse complement strand
GGCGTGGAGCAGATTTTGTTCAATCTCGTCGATAATGCATCGAAATACGCTCTTCCACATGCTGAGCTGAAAGTCCTCGCTCTCAAGGTGGAACAAGATCGTTCATTTCTCGTCTTTCATCTCTCTGATTCAGGCCCTGGTATCAGCCGCTCTGAGAGTAAGAATCTTTTTCGCGCCTTCCGAAGATCTGCGAAAGATGCTGCTGAGGCTGGTGCGCCAGGCGTGGGGCTAGGTCTTGCTCTGTGTCGTAGGATAGCTCGGCAGCACGGAGGAGATCTGAGATATTGTGGAAATGCCTCAGGGGCCGCCTTTGAACTGCGAATGAAAGTGCAAAGCCCGTCGAATTAACTTCACCTGCCGCCACCTAGGAACCATGCTCTGACGTGTGAAGCTTCTCGTCATCATAGCCTTGCCAGTCATTGTAGCCGCTTTTCTGATCGAGCGATTACTAGGTAGCCGTCGGATCAAGCATCATGGCTCGACCCGTGTCGGAATCGGCGCTGAAGACGCCCTCTGTAAACTGCTCAAGACAGATGAAACGCTCCTGACTCAAGTCGTCGTAAAGCGCATGTCTGTCAAAGGTCCGATACGCGATGGACAAATCGTCCTCTCCCGCGGTGAAGCTGAGTCCGGATCATCTGCAGCACTTGGCAGAGCTGTCTGGCTCGCTGGCCTTTCTAAGATCGAGTCCACCTCGCCTCATATCCTGAAGTGGTGGCGCAGTGCCCGCACCTTCGGCTCCGTAGGTGTTCCTCTCATTTGGATGATTCTGATTTTTGCGCTCTTCGGCACATCGATGACATCTGGCATGTTCATCGGTTGGTCGCTCTTCGTTCTCGCCCTCTCATGTGCCCTTTTACTCATGCAGCTGCCCATGAATCTCCAAGCCGTCAAATACGGAAAAGCTATGCTGGATAAAGCCAGACTCCTTCACCGCATGGACGACGAAGCTGCAGTAGAGAGTTGCGCCACCGCCCAGGCCTTCCTAGAAGTCCTCCCACGCTGCCTCACCATCTTTCCTCGTAAAAAGCACTCACTTCCCAAAAAATAGTCCACACTCTCCATCATCATCTCAAAATTCTGTAAATTTCGTTAATTCTGTCTAAAAAATCAGTAATTCTCCATCGAAATTCCTCCCACCCGCGCATAACCTCCTCACATGGAAAAACGACGACTTGGAACGAGCGGAATCGTAGTCTCAGAGATCTGCATGGGCACAATGACCTTCGGCACGCAGGCCGATCAGGCAGAGAGTAATGCCATGATGGACTACGCCTGGGAGCGCGGGATAGACTTCTTCGATACAGCTGAGATTTACCCCGTCCCACCGAATAAAGAACTTGCTGGTCTCACAGAACAGTGGGTTGGGCAGTGGATGAAAGACAAGCCGCGTGATGGAATCATCATCGCTAGTAAAGTCGCTGGTGCTGCACACGGTTGGTTCGATCCACCTGTTAGGAATCACAAGGCAGCCCTCGACCGCCGCCATATCCGCACCGCTCTCGAAGGCTCGTTGAAACGCCTCGGCACAGACTACATCGACCTCTATCAGGTCCATTGGCCAGATCCCGGTATGCGACCAGAAGACACCATCGAGGTTCTCGATGAATTCGTTCGTGAGGGGAAGATCCGTAGCTTTGGCCTGAGTAATGACACTTCCTATGGCGTTATGAAATCCCTCTGGACATCTGAAAGGCATGGGCTCAAGCGCATTGACACCATTCAGAATAACTTCTCCCTTAATAATCGCCGTTTCGAAGACGAGCTAGCCGAAGTCTGCCGCCATGAAAGGGTCAGCCTCCTCCCATACGCGCCGCTTGCCGGCGGAGTTCTCACAGGAAAATATCAGAAAGAACGCTGGCCAGCTGGTGCCCGCTACTCCGCCTATAAAGCCGTCGGCCCTCGTCAAGCCGCTATGGCTGAGCGCTACGTGAATGATCGTAGTATCGCCAGCGTCGCCGCCTTTATCCGCATAGCAGAAGAGGCAGGCATGGATGTCACCACACTCGCTACCGCATGGAGTAAGCAGCACGATTTCGTGGCCTCCACCATCATAGGAGCCTCCCATCGCGATCAGCTTCAGCCCTCACTTGCAGCTGCTGGAAAGACCTTGAGCCCAGATGTTCTCCGCGCCATTGACCGTGTCGCCATCGATATTCCCATCCCGATGGGCTAACCTTTCGTATAGCTGAGTCCGTGATTGATTCAGCCACCTCACACCGTATAAACCTCTATAAAGATGAAACGAATTATTCCTACAGCTCTCCTTCTAGGCCTCGCCACACCACTCCTGGCAGTGAATTTTGGAGAAAAGCCAGACACACCCGTCCTTCCCGGCACACCTTACGTCGTGCATGATGGCACACGGCCACAGCCACGGATTGTAGAGAACACAGCAGCCGTGAGTGTCAAAGCACCAAGCGATGCCACCATTCTCTTCGATGGTAAGAATCTTGATTCCTGGGTTAGTAAAGACGGCTCAGCACCTCAATTCGTTATCAAAGACGGCGTTATGGTTGCTCGAGGAGCGGACGTCATGACGAAGCAAGGTTTCGGCGATGTTCAAGTGCATCTCGAATGGCGCCTTCCTGCAGGTCGAAAGGTCAAAGGTCAGCACGGCGGTAATAGCGGTATCTTCCTCATGGGACTTTACGAAATCCAAATACTACAGAGTCATAATAACAAAACGTATCCAGACGGCCAAGCGACAGCCCTTTACGGTCAGACTCCACCACTCGTCAATGCCACCGCCCCTCAGGGAGAATGGCAGAGTTACGATATCATTTTTCATGCACCGAAGTATACTGATGGAAAGCTAACAAGCCCCGCCTACGCCACAGTCATGCATAATGGTATTGTCACTCACTCACACAAAGCCTTTGACGGCCCGACAAG
>CALFDI010000348.1 GCA_937952875.1 uncultured Verrucomicrobiales bacterium | reverse complement strand
TTTTCTCGTTCTGAAGCGAAATGCTCAAACAGAAGCTGGATACTCCTATTCTTAGAGAGGTGGGCGTTGTGACTGTTTAGCCATTCTCTCCATGAGGCGATTATTGAATTCTTCTGCCATATCGTATCCTAAGAGTCGTAGCTGGTGATCGAGCGCTGCGACATCGATTAAGCGGGCAGTGTCACGCCCTGCAGCGACAGGGATTTCCACATGTGGAATGTCTGATCCTAAAACATCTATTGTTTTTCTCGTAATTCCTGTTCTGTCGACATTGTTAAGATCCGCCTGGCTCTTGAGTGTGATGACGAGGTCGAGCCTCTTTTCTGGTCGGATCGCACCAAGGCCGTAAAGGTTACCTACATTGATAATGCCGATTCCACGCATTTCGAGATAGCCCTGAGCGCCTTCTGGGGCAAATGAGATAGGCTTGCCATTGATCGAGCGGACTCTGACAAGATCATCTGCGACGAGTGCTCCGCCACGTTCTAACAGACCTACGGCGGTTTCACTTTTTCCAGAGCCACTCTTTCCCATGATGAGAACTCCAATGCCGCGGATATCCATCATGCAGCCGTGAAGTGAGATCGATGGGGCGAAGTCTGTCTCGAGCCTTAAGGTGGCTTTATTGATGAATTTCATCGTGACGAGCGGAGAGCGCATAACGGGCACGGAGAGTTCATTGGCGACTGCGATCAGTCCTGCTGGTAGTTCATTTCCACGGGCGACGACGATGCATGGAATTTTCTGTTCACAGAGCTTTCGGAATCGTTCTTCACGAATGCTGGGAGCGAGCTGTTCAAGGTAGGCTTGTTCGGAATTGCCAATGATCTGCACGCGCTTATTAGCGAAGTAGGAAAAGAAGTCTGCTAGAGCGAGCCCTGGTCGATTGATCGCAGGTTGCTCGATCTTTCTCTCAAGCCCTTGGCGGTCTGTGATGAGCTCGAGCGAGAGGCTTTCTTGATGAGTTTCGAAAAAGTCAGCGACTGTGATGGAGGTGACGATACGCGGCTTTGGCATACTTGATAAGATGAAGCGGGAATGAGTGAGTGTGAAGGCATAAAAAAACTCGCCATGCTCAGGCATGACGAGTTCCTTTTAAAAGAGAGGATTTTCTAGAAACTGCCAGATATGCCGACTGAGAGAATATCGACATCACCGGAAACTTCACCAGAGAACGGCTGCCCTGGTCCCGGTGTGATATCCGCGTCTTCGATAAAGATGCGTGTGTAGCCGATATCGAAGTTATAGTTTTCAGAAATGGCATATGAAGCTCCAATACTCAGCCAGAGACGATCTTGATCTGGGATACGCAAATTACGAGACTCTTCAGAGACAGGTGAGCGGTCGAATGCGATTCCTGCACGGAGCGTCAGGTCGTCAGAATACTTGTGTGTAGCGCCGACGCTGAATCTGAAAACATCTTTCCAGACTGGATCACCCTCTGCAGCGAGAGCGTTATTAACAGGGCCGACAGAAGTGATCGGGGCAAGGCCATTGTAACGGCTCCAACGAGTTAAGATGATGTCTCCGTGAATGGCCCAGGATTCATTGAGTTCATGATAGGCACTGAATTCAATCGTCTCAGGGAGTGTCGTAGAGAGTATGGTGTCGAGATTTGAAAGAGTCGGAAGGGGCGCGTCAGTTGATGTTTCTCCTTCGAGCTTGAGATCAATCTTCGAGCGGTAATGCAGTCCAAAACGCGTTCTTTCACTGTGCTCATAGAGAAGTCCGACATTGTAGCCGTAGCCGAAGTCATCGCCTTCAATCGTCGCAAGCCGTCCGGCTCCTGGAGCAGCAGGTGAGCTGTTGATCGTTCCATCAGCGTAGAGAATGTTGAATCCAGCACCGATTGTTAACTTACTATTTAAGCGGTAGGCAGCAGAGAGTTGAAGATTGACCGACTCCAGCGTGCTAGTATCAGGAAGGCTAGCTCCTGCAGGGCCAAAGTCATAATCAGTAGACAGACCGTATGTGGTAAAGCTGCCTAGGCCCACAGCGAGATCATCATTCACGCGATGACTGATGTAAAATGCTGGCACGACAACTTCGTCACCTACGTCATTCGAATTAGCAGTGGCATTTCCTGCAGCGACATTATTTCCACGAGCCTTCGCACCTGGGCGAATGTAACTCAGACCGGCTGATACAGATGTGCCATCTAATAGGATCATGCCGGCGGGGTTAGAGGCGATGACTGATGCGTCATCTGCGATAGCAGCTTCACCGGAAAAGGCGCGGCCGAGGCCGACGGTGGAGCGCTCTTGCAGCTGGAAGCCTGCACCATGGAGGGAGAGGGAAGTGAGAAGGCAGAGTGAGCCTGTCGTAAGGGTTTGTTTAGGAGTCATAGGGTTAGGGAGAGAGAACGGGGAGAAAAGTGAGCGTGTTCGAGTTCTGAGAATACTGAGTGACGATTTCGTAACGGGTCAATAATAGTCGGAAAAATGGTAGAAAAAATGTTAAATATTGACACAAAAAAGACTCTGCCGGATCGGAAGAGTCTACGCTTTTTGAAAAATGAAGGAAGAACTATTCTTCGCCAAACTTATCAGCGACGAGCTTGACGAGCGCCTCGAGTGCAGCATCAGCATCTTCTCCTTCAGCAGTGATCATGAGTTGTGAGCCGTGACCTGCTGCTAGCATCATGAGGCCCATGATAGACTTGCCGTCGATTCCTTCTCCATCTTTCTCTACCGTGACGTGAGACTGGAAAGCGCTCGCTGTTTTTACAAACTGAGCGGCAGGCCGGGCGTGAATACCGAGCTTGTTCTGGATAGTGACTTCTTGGCTGGCCATAAGATATCTTCTGGCAGTGTATGCAGACCGTGCACCGTGGCCAAGAGTTTTTCTGTCAGTGCGTGTTAATCGTTACGATTCTAGTATCTTAGCGACTTCATCGAGGATTCCATCGACAGCCCAGAGGCGCCCAGTTCCCTTATAACCGCAAGCGAGCATGCCATCTTCCTCAGGGCCTATGAAGTTGACGCCATCTTCCGTGAGGGTCTTTAAGTTTCGCTGAGTCGCTGGGTGATCCCACATTTTTCCATTCATGGCAGGAGCGAACAAGACAGGTGTCGTGCGAGGTAAGGCTAGATAGATGGATGATAGCGGGTCTGGAGCGAGCCCTAGGGCAAAGTTCGCTAGCGTATCTGCGCTCACTGGGGCGCAGAGAAAAAGGTCAGCCGTATCAGCGAGATGGATATGGCCAGGTATCCACGATTGTTTCTCGTCTTCAAGCGAGGTGAGCACAGGATTCCGAGAGAGGACCTGCAATGTCAGTGGTGTGATGAATTCGGTGGCCGTCTGCGTCATGACGCAGTGCACATCATGACCCGCCTTTACGAGCTGAGAGGCGATGTCTGCAGCCTTGTAGGCAGCAATGGATCCAGTGACCCCAAGGACGATTTTCATGTGAGTAGATTATCTGGTAGAGCCTGACTTTCAACGTTCAAAAAACCTCAATCGCCGCTATTAAACTAGCACTTCTTCACGAGCAGTGCCTGAGCGGCGGTTTCACCGATCTGTATCGGCTCAGCATCGGCGACTTTTAGGGTGATGACTCCTGCGAAGTGATCGCGTGAGACGAGCTGCAGAGCCTGTCCTGGATGGAGAGAATGGCTGCTGAGCCATTTTAAATACTCAGAGTCATCACGACTGACGCGCATGAGCTGGTAGTGTCCGCTCTCGACATCTGCCAGAGCAGCGAATGTGGCATTATCCATCTCGCCAGTAGCCGTTGGGATCGGGTCTCCATGTGGATCGTGGCTGGGATGGCCTAGCATTTCATCAATACGCTGGATGAGCTTATCGGATATGGCGTGCTCTAGGATCTCGGCTTCTTCGTGCACATCTGCCCAGTCGAGTTTCATGATATCCACGAGAAAGGCTTCGATTAATCTGTGACGTCGCAGCACCTGAAGAGCCGCCTTTTCACCACTCTCTCGCAGAGTCACGCCACGGCGCGGTTCATAGCTCACAAAGTCTTCGCTCTGGAGGTGCTTCATCATTGTCGTCACTGTGCCAGCTGTTAGCCCGAGTTGTTCGCTCACGGCGCCGAGCGCCACCCGCTTCCCGTCAGTCGATTTCCGGCTGAGTTGGAATATGGCTTTGAGGTAATCTTCTACTGTGCTGCTGGGCATGAACCGCGACAGGATGGACTTTGTGTAATCAAAGTCGAGTTTAATGAATCGGCATTATTTAGTTTGACTACTCAAAGTAGAGGTCTACTGATGATCAACATGAAAAGACACTATTTCTTAGCTTTGATGGGCGCCCTAGCGATTAGCACCCTTTTGAGTTGTGGAAAGAAAGCTCCGAAGACCTCAGATGATAGACTCACTGTCGTCGCGACCATTGGCATGATAGCGGATATTGTCCGTATCGTGGCAGGGGAGAATGCGACAGTCGATGGCATCATCGGTGAGGGAGTGGATCCACATCTTTATAAGCCGACAGCCAATGATCTCAAATCGATGAGTCAGGCAGATATAGTCTTCTATAATGGTCTCCATCTCGAGGGGAAGATGGGAGAGAATCTGGAAAAGCTCGCAGCGAAGGGGAAATCAGTCGTCGCAGTCGCTGAGGCCTTAAAGAAGAGGGCTGACTTCTTGCTGCAGGATGATGAGGAAGGTGTCGATCCACATGTCTGGATGGATGCCAGTGCATGGTCGCTGGCAGTCGAAGAGGTCATCACGGCTCTGAGTGCCGCGGACCCAGCAAATGCATCGACCTACTCCGCTAATGGATCTGACCTTATAGCAAAGCTTAATGACCTAGATGCCTATGCGGCGACAGCCTTTAAGAGCATCCCTCAGAATCAACGAATACTCGTCACTGCGCACGATGCATTTGGCTACATGGCACGTGCATACGGTATAGAGGTCCACGCCATCCAAGGGCTGAGCACAGAATCAGAGGCTGGTCTTAAGGATATCGAAAAGCTCGTCGCCATGTTGGTCGAGCGGCAGATTCCATCTGTCTTCATCGAAAGCTCTGTCTCGGATAAAAACATTCGAGCTTTGATCGAAGGAGCTGCAGCTCAGGGGCATGAAGTAAAAGTCGGAGGTGAACTCTTCTCAGATGCGATGGGAAAGGCTGGCACATATGAAGGCACCTACATTGGTATGATCGATCACAATGTGACCACGATCACGAATGCCTTAGGTGGAGAAGCTGCAGGATTCTCAAAACACTAACGTGATCGGATATGCCGTCTCATATGAAATCCTTCGTCGATAAAGAGACCGTCGCGCCGGATGGAGAGCACCCAGCAGAACTCCCTCTCACCGTTCATGACCTGACAGTATCCTATAATCAGAAGCCTGTTATTTGGGATGTCGAACTGAATATTCCAGAAGGAAGTCTGGTCGGTATAGTAGGTCCTAACGGAGCGGGAAAAAGCACATTGATAAAAGCCTGCCTTAATCTCATTCCTGCGAATTCCGGAAAGATCGAAATCTACGGAAAATCCTATCAGGAGAATCGCCAGTTAGTCGGCTACGTGCCGCAGCGGGAGAGCGTGGATTGGGACTTCCCAGTGAGTGCCTTAGACGTGGTCGCTATGGGCACGTATCGACAGCTCGGCTGGTTTAAGCGAGTGGGAAAAAAGCAAAAGCAACAGGCTATGGAAGCTCTAGATCGAGTCGGGATCAGTCATCTCGCCAAGCGACAAATCTCTCAGCTATCCGGTGGTCAGCAACAGCGTGTTTTTCTCGCTCGTGCACTCGCTCAGGATGCCATGCTTTACTTTATGGATGAGCCATTTAGCGCGGTAGATGCTGCGACTGAAGAGGCAATTATTGTTTTGTTAAAAGAGCTGCGGTCACGCGGGCGGACATGTCTCGTTGTTCATCACGATCTCGCTACGGTGAGTAAGTATTTCGATCACCTGGTCATGCTGAATATGCGCGTCGTGGCAGCTGGCCCGACAGATGAAGTGTTTACAGAAGAGAACCTTCGAGCCACATACGGCGGAAAGCTAAGTGTCTTAGACGCTGCTGCAGAAGCATTGAAAAATGTGAAACATGTTTGATCTCAGTGCCAGTGATCTATGGGATGTATTGAGCTTGCAGAAGCACAATACGCGTCTCGTTGTCCTGAGTGCGACACTCCTAGGCGCTAGCTGTGGAGCGATGGGAAGTTTTCTCCTTCTAAGGAAGCGCTCACTCATGGGAGACGCACTCGCGCATGCGACACTTCCTGGGATCGGTATGGTGTTTTTAGTAGCGACATTGCTCGGTCTAGATGGAAAGAGTCTGCCGCTTCTACTGGCTGGCGCGAGTGTGACAGGAATCCTCGGGATGGGACTCGTTCTCATGATTCGGAAGACAACACGGCTCAAAGATGATGCCGCCATGGGAATTGTCCTATCCGTCTTCTTCGGCATAGGAGTTGCGATCCTCGGGATTGCGCAAAACACAGGAGGAGCTGCTGCAGGGTTAGAGTCGTTTATTTATGGAAAGACAGCCTCTATGGTGAAGGCTGACTTTTGGCTCATTGCGATCGTATCAGTGTTGGTCTGCCTCACCGCTCGACTTTTCTTAAAAGAACTCATGATTTTGTGCTTCGATGATGCCTATGCTCGTTCACAGGGGTGGCCAGTTCTTTTTCTAGACTTGGTTTTAATCAGTCTCGTTACTGCCGTCACCATAGTTGGTCTTCAGGCAGTTGGGCTTATTTTAATTATCGCCTTTCTCATCACTCCAGCCGCAGCTGCCCGTTTCTGGACGCAGAATTTAGTGAAGATGCTTATCATGGCATCACTCATTGGTGCAGTCAGCGGCTGGCTAGGAGCATCACTGAGTGCCTTGCTGCCTCGTCTGCCAGCCGGCGCTGTCATTGTTCTCGTAGGATCTGCTATATTTTTAGTGAGTATGTTCTTTGGAAGTGAGCGTGGAGTGATCCGACGCTATCTAAAACAACGGCGCCTCAATAAACGTGTGGGCCGTCAGCACGTTTTGCGTGCTGCATTTGAAATACTAGAAGACTCAACAGATAGCGATGATGTCGCGAATCATCTCGTCGAGTGGAGCAAGCTTCAGGCACACCGTTCGTGGTCAGAGAAGAAGCTCAAAACACTCGTCCGCTGGTGTAAGGCTGACGATGCTGTGGAGGATGCGATCGAACCTGGTCACATTCAGCTTTCGGAAAAAGGCTTTGCCGAAGCATCACGAGTGACTCGTAATCACCGCTTGTGGGAGCTCTATCTTATCCGTTACGCAGACATCGCGCCGAGTCATGTAGATCGAGATGCTGATATGGTAGAGCACGTCTTAGGAGTCGATCTCGTGAAGCAGTTAGAAACAGAACTCAGTGAAGATCTTCGCCTGCCGAAGAGCCCACATACTATCGAGATCGAAGGAGAAGGAGGAGCCCAATGAGCTGGAGTGACTGGGATACATGGATCGTGATTGTAGGAGCGCTCTGTGCCGCATCTTGCGCGATTCCTGGATGCTTTCTCCTGCTGCGAGGAATGAGCATGATGGGGGATGCGATCAGTCATGCCGTTTTGCCCGGTATTGCCATTGCCTATTTGCTCACAGAATCTCGTGCGAGCTTACCGATGTTTATCGGAGCTGCTATAGTAGGAGTTCTAACAGCTGTCTTTACTCAATGGGTGAGCCGATTTGGAAATGTCGATCGCGGAGCTGCTATGGGAATCGTTTTTACGACTCTCTTCGCGGCAGGCCTCTTAATTCTGACGCAAGCTGCTGATAAGGTCGATCTAGATGCCGGCTGCGTGCTTTACGGAGCCATCGAGTCAGTGCCAATGGATATGGTATGGAATGACTCGGTCCCCAGAGCGGCCTTAGTCGTTGGTAGCAGTTTTCTTCTCAATCTCCTCTTTGCCTTTCTGTTTTATAAAGAGCTGCGTGTGAGTTCATTCGATGCTGAACTCGCTGATACACTCGGCTTTTCTTCGGGTCTCATGCATTACCTCCTCATGACCATCGTTGCGATTACCACCGTAGCCGCCTTTGAAGTCGTTGGGAGCATCATCGTCATAGCCATGCTTATCGTCCCACCAGCGACGGCCTTCTTGCTCACCCGCAGACTATCCGTGCTTTTGCTTCTCAGGGTCGTGATTGGAATGCTGTCATCCGCTCTTGGTCACTGGGCTTCATCGAGTGTGCCAGCTGTCTTTGGATTTTCTCAGACTACATCATCAGGCATGATGGCTGGAGCAGCAGGTTTCTTTTTCCTCCTTGCCTGGCTCTTCAGCCCGCAGGGAGGAGTGATCACAAAGAGACTCAAAAGAAGGTCTCAATCGGCCTAGAGAATACGTTATTAATTTTGACTTGGGTCAACAGCCACCTCGTAGACGCCTTTCAATATTGGATAAAATGTTTTTCCAACAGGCTTACAATAAAGCTGATGCGCTGCGTGCTTAACTTGAGAACTCTTGAGGAAATCTACTATGAGTTCGAATGTGTAGGTATACCCTGTAGGATTATGATTTGCGAAAAATTTCCACCAAGGAACAGTTTTTGTAATCTCGACGATACTGAGGCGTTTTAAAAGGTTTGGATATTCCGATAAATCATCTGTGAGTCTGTGGGCGACTTCGTCCCAATT
>CALFDI010000347.1 GCA_937952875.1 uncultured Verrucomicrobiales bacterium | reverse complement strand
TATTTATTAAGACGAGTGCCTTTCGCTGATGAAGAAGCCATGAGAGGGGGGATAGAAAAAAGGCCTGTCAAGGTGAACTCGACAGGCTAGTAAGAGTGTTATCCGCGTTTTGCGGAAGACGTGAGAGAAGGATCTAGCCTTCTGCTTTTGTCTTAGGAAGACCGATAGGGCTCTGGCCTTCTTTCCAAGTTCCACGCTCTTGCATCAGCTTAATGCGCTCGAAACGCTTGAGAACAGAACGTTTTCCAGCTGCGGAACCAGTTGCTTTGAGTGAGTTATGCTTAGACATGGGGAGAGGGGGTATAAAAGAAAATCGACGGGGTCGGGGCGCGGAAGCTAGGAGGTGAGCTTGAGATATGCAATCGGAAAAATAGCCTTTTTTCTTTTAAATTCAAACGCAGCGCTGTGTTTGGTTCACTGAGAAATTCAAGAGGACTCTAAATTAAGCGGCATCTCTATTGGGGCCGCCGATCCATCTCTGCTTGAGCTTAAAGTTCGGGAAATCTTTCTTGAGCCGATCTCTGTAGCGCTGGACTTCTTGACTATCACCTTTGGCCTCAAGGGCTTTGATTGTTTTATAGATGGCGATCGGTGTGATCTGATTATCGAAGACAAGTTCGGCTGTGACGACGTATTTACGTGCGGCCTCTTCATAATCGCTGCGTGCGAAGGCGATATCGCCTAGGAGGAGCTGGAGCTCAGCGTTGAGCTTGCCTTGGCGTTGTAATTCGAGTCCAGATTCGGCCGCTTCGATCGCTTCTGCATATTTTTTGATACCGAGAAGTGCGAGGCCTTTATCGAGCAATGCATCTGCCTTAGCGACGACATTTTCCTCAGTCTCTAATACGTGTGAAATGGCATCGAGAGAGAGTTGGTAACTGCCGGTCTGAATGGCAGCTTTAGCCAAATGCTTCCAGATATATGTGGAGGTCTCCTCAGGTGCACTCGGGTCTGCTACGAGGGTAAGATAGGTGACAGCATTTCGAAAATCTCGGCGTTCGAATGATTTGATACCTAGCCAGGTGAGTGTGCGTGGCGGGAGACGTTTATCAGGCACATCTGCACGAATCTGTTCTGCCGCAGAGAGGAGCTTGTCGACGTCCTTCGCCATGTAAAAGCAAAGAACCTTGTAAGAGCCCGATTTGTCTTTGAAATTCTCAGGGTCGAGCAGTCGAGCTTCTTCAAAACGTTTGGCCGCTTCGATGTATTTATCTTCTTTAAAAAGAGCGTAACCGATCTGGTAGATCGCATCGGCCCGAGTCTGGACCTGTAAGTCAGGGTGATGCTCTAACAATACTGAGTAGCGGATGACCATGTCTTTGAGATTGCCCTGCTTCCGCTGAAGTTTAGCACTCCTCTGCAGGCAGAGTGCTGCGAGCTGGCTCGTCTTATCTGCAGCGATGATGCGGTCGAAGTCTTTGAGAGCCTGTGTATGGTTACCTGCTTCCATGTAGGCTTCACCACGGCGAGTGATTGTCTTGGGGATGCGGACGTCTTTTGGATAGCTCGAGATGAATTCGGAAAATGATTGGATCGCTCCGTTTGGGTCGCCCGATTCAGCGAGGCACCAGCCTTTATGATGGAGGAGGCCTGAGCGATTTTTTTCATCTATCAGACGTGTATTGATCGTATTGTAGACGTCAGCGGCTTTGGCGTATTCTTCTTCGGCGAAGAGTGTCTCGGCCTTCATGAGGCGAGCTGTCTGAATCCATGGGCTACCAGCATGACGTCCCTCATAGAGTTGGAGAAATGAATCGACCTGTCTGATTAATGTTTTGGCCTCAGAGTCATAGAAACAGACGAGTCGGCGATGGGCTGCTTCGAAGGCGATCTTGCTCTTAGGCTTGGCTTGCTCGGCGCGGCGGAAGACGATCTTAGCGATATCGATCGAGCCTTTTTTGTAATAAGCTCTTCCTGCTAGGAGGTGGAGTTTCGCAGCATTTGCACCGGACATGCCTACGGCACGTTTCTCATACAGCCTAAGCACGCGGGGGAGGTCTCCTGCTTTAAATGCGGAAAGCATGAGTGTCTTTTGCGCTGTTTCATGATGATCCCGATACTCATGAGAGCCTAATACGGTCTCTAAGTAGACGTCTGCTTGCTCGAACTGGCCGAGTTGGGTGGAGGCAGCCCCAGCATTGAGGATTGCTTCTCCCCGGATCTTTGAGGGAATTGTCTTCTGCATCAGTGGGATGAAGTATCTCAACGCATCTTCATATTTCTCTTCGCTCTGATAAATGAGGCCGAGCTGTAACATACCGCGCGCATAGTAGACATTTCTGTCTTCGCCGGGGTCGTTTATGAGCTTTTCAAGAGCTTGTTTAGCCTTCCGCGTCTTTTTCGCCAGCGTGTAGCAATTCGCCTCGAAGTAGCGAGAACTCTGCCGCTGTGAAGACGAGATGGCTGCCTCTGCAGAATTAGCAAAGTATGGGGCTGCTCCTATAAAGTCGCGTTGTTGATAGCGGATAGTGGCAAGGCGATAGGCTGCGAGCGATGTTGGTCGTCCCTTTGGGTGACGATGGATGACTGCTCGCCACTGCTCTGCAGCTGCATCTGGTTGGCCCGTGTAGAGGTAGGCTGTGCCGAGGCGGTAGCGTGCGTCGGCGATTTTTTTACTCCGTGGAAAGGTCTGGATGAAG
>CALFDI010000346.1 GCA_937952875.1 uncultured Verrucomicrobiales bacterium | reverse complement strand
CTGAGAGAGTCATGGCATTGTGAACACTAGCGACGCAGTAGTCGAGTTGAGCAAGGATGTCGTCGGAGAAGTCGAGGCTACCGTCTTTTAAAATATCGACTTCAGATCCAGCAAAGACGTGGATATCATCGCGGTTTTTATTTAACTCACGAATCGCGTCGATCTGAGCAAGAAGACGTTCTTCATCGAGCCCATTCGCCTGAAAGGATGATTTCGAGTGATCGGCGATGCCGAGATAGCTTAATCCATGGTCAGCGGCAGCATCCGCCATTTCTTCGAGGGTGTTTTTCCCATCAGATGCAGTGGTGTGATTGTGAAATGTGCCGCGTAGATTTTCGAGTTCGACAAGGCGGGGGAGGGTGCCTTCAGAGGCGGCTTCTATTTCTCCACGGTTCTCTCGTAGTTCTGGTTCTATGTAGTCGAGTCCTAGAGTGCTATATATCTGAGACTCTTCATGGATCTGAGGTGTGGGGGCTTCGATGTCTGATCCATCGATTGGTGTGAGGCCGTATTCATTTAGTGTGAGCTTTTGTTTCAGCGCGAGAGAACGCAGAGCGACGTTGTGCTCTTTGCTGCCGCTGAAGTATTGGAGCGCGAAGGGGAATTCTGAATTACTAACGGCTCGTAAATCGCACTGTAGTCCGTTTTCTAATCTCACCGATGCCTTCGTGTCTCCATGTGCTATAACATCGATGATGTCTGGGAGGCTGACAAAAAAGTCTGTAAGTGTTTTAGGCTCCTTCGTGGCGACGAGAAAGTCTAAGTCATGCAGCGTCTCCTTCCCTCTGCGGTAAGATCCAGCTGTGGCGACACGGCTAGTGGCAGGATGGTCTCGTAATAGATCGAGCATGCTCTCTACGATGGGCGTCACATCTCCGAGTCTAAAACGATCAGAAAAAGCAGCTTTCTGCTCGATCGCGGAGAGGATTTTTTCGGATGTCTTCTTTCCGAAGCCTGACAGTTCAGCGATCCTGCCGTCTTCAGCCGCGGCTTTTAGCGTGTCGATGGAGTCGATGTCGAGTTTGTCGTAGAGGGCTTTTATTTTCTTAGGGCCGAGTCCCTGAAGGTCGAATAGATCAAAAAGGGTGGGCGGGAATTCACTACGGAGTTTTTCGTAGAATTCGAGTTTTCCTGTTGATGCGAGTTCGTGCAGCTTCTGCTGTAACGCATCGCCAATGCCCTTGATGCCTTTTAAATCATCATTCTTAGCGCGCTCGAGCATATCATCTTCGTGGCTTCGCACGATTTCAGCTCCATTGCGGTAGGCACGTGTTTTAAAGTGATTTTCTCCTTTGAGTTCGAGCAGGAGGGCGATGTCATCTAGAACGATGGCGAGGTCTTCGCGAGTCATGAGTGTGAGTGATGTGTTAGAGTTTGAGCGCTTGTGCGTAGGAGTAGTAGGGAGAGCACCCATCGAGAGGTCTGCCGATGATCATGTGATCGACGAGGGGGACTTCCATGAGTTTTGCGGCTTCGACGAGAGTCTCTGTGAAGGAATCGTCAGCTCTGCTGGGGAGTGGCTCGCCCGAGGGGTGATTATGAATGACGATGAATGAGGCTGCGTTATGGGAAATGACTGGCTGTAGAATATCGCGTGGATGTGCGATGGTCATATCAATGGTCCCGCGACTGATCTCGTGCATGGAGGAGAACTTACCTCGACTATTGAGACAGATAACTTGAAGTGATTCTTTTCTCATGCCGGCGAGGCGCTGTGAGGCGAATTCATAGATCTGTGGCGCAATCGTGAGAGGGATGCTCTTAAGGTGCTCTTGAGTCGCACGGTAGCCTAGCTCGAATGCAGCGACGATCTGAGCAGCCTTCGCCGGACCGAGCCCGTCCTGACTGGCGAGGTGAGAGGCATCGAGTTGGCGGAGTGCGGTGAGGGAGTCGGCAGATTGTAAAAGCTCCGTCGCGATCTCAATGGCGCTTTTCCCCGGGAGTCCAGTGCGTATGAATATGGCAAGAAGCTCCGCATTGCTCAAGGCAGCCGCGCCATGAGCGAGAAGCTTTTCACGGGGCCTCTCATCACTGGGGAGATCATGTATCATTCTAGCCACGGGCGAAGTATAGGTATCCGTGGTTGCGTGAAAAGCAATGATGGGGAATCTTTTTGATATGGAGATGGACACTGTGCTTTTTGTAGATGGCGATTGCCTTCTCTGCGTTGGCGTCGTGTCTTACCTGAATTTTTTTGACAGGCGAGATCTGCTGAAATTCGGCTCCTTGCAGGGCGAGACTGCTGCGAATGCGCGTGAGCGAGGTCTATTCGATGATTCTCTCGATTCTGTGATCTATGTCAGAGATTTTGAAGGTCCATCGGAGGAGGTTTTTACAAAGTCTGGCTCAGTGATTGCTCTGGGAGAGGACTTAGGAGGTGTGTTGCACTTGCTGAGACTTCTTAAACTCTTTCCACGATCATTCCGCGATAAGCTGTATGATCTGATCGCTCAGAATCGGTTCCGATGGTTCGCTAGAAGGCAGCCCTGCACACTGTCAGATAATTTAAAAACTAAGAGACTACCCTAAAGATATGATCACTCGTTTTTTTGAATGTTTTTTTGTCGCTCTGAAGTTGGGGCT
This sequence comes from uncultured Verrucomicrobiales bacterium, assembly GCA_937952875.1. Taxonomy (GTDB): domain Bacteria; phylum Verrucomicrobiota; class Verrucomicrobiia; order Verrucomicrobiales; family Akkermansiaceae; genus CALFDI01. The sequence continues at coordinate 2,959 of CALFDI010000346.1, read as the reverse complement.
GACCAGCTTTGGCGGTCCAGTCGCTCATCTGGGATTTTTCCAAAAAGAATATGTCGAAAAGCGTAAGTGGATCAGTGAGTCGGTATTCCATGAACTACTAGCACTCTGTCAGTTGCTACCTGGACCTGCGAGTAGTCAGCTAGGTGCGGCCATTGGTCGAGAGCGTGGAGGCTGGGCGGGGCTGATTGCGGCGTGGCTTGGGTTTACACTGCCGTCGGCACTAGTCATGGGGTTGTTAGGAGTTTTTTGGGCAGACTTTTCTGGTGAATGGGTGAGCGGTGCTGCTCTAGGGCTCGGGGCTGTGACTCTTGCTGTGGTGACTTTAGCAACGTATCAGCTGGGGAGGACGCTCTGTCCGAGCGTTTCGACAGCCGCGCTTGCGGTGGTGTCAGCTCTGTTAATGATAGTGTTTCCATATCCGCTAATGCAGATCGGCGTTATTTTATTAGGTGGGCTGTTTGGTGCACGTTATTTGAAAGGCTCCTCTGCAGGGGAGAGCGGAGAGGCTTCAGGGTCGCGTGGCGTCGGGATGGTCTGCGGAGTTATTTTTCTGCTTTTACTAGGGGTGTCGTTTTTTGTTATCGGCGGGGCTTTTGGTGAATTAATGGCTGCGATTTATCAAGCTGGGGCGCTCGTCTTCGGTGGCGGGCACGTGGTGATGCCGTTATTAGAGACAGGTGTGGTGGAGACAGGTCTAATTCATGAAGAGACATTTCTAGCGGGATACGGGGCGACTCAGGCCGTGCCTGGGCCAGTCTTTACCTTTGGCGCATTTATTGGCGGGGCTGGGGGAGGGTGGGTTGGCGCAGTGTGCGGCACGATTGCGATATTCCTCCCTGGTCTTCTCCTGCTCTCAGCGATGCTGCCGCAGAGAGCGTGGCTTCGTAAACAGGCGTGGGCTCCTGGAGCTGTAGCTGGGGCGGGGGCGGCCGTTGTCGGTCTCCTAGCGGCAGTGGTATTCGGTCTTTTAAAAGGGAGCTTTTCTCTCACTAGCTGGCCGCTCTGGGTTGCAGTAGGCTGTGCGATTATTTTATATAAAAAGTGGGTTCCTGTCTGGGCGCTCGTTCTTCTCGTGTCAGGACTCGGTGTCATACTGGGGAATTCGTAATTTTAAATGAGTAGACGCTAGGCGCTGAGTTGAAATAGAATTTCCCCCATGATGATCATGTATAGTTACAGTGGCTGTAGCACGTGTAAGAAGGCTGAGGTGTGGCTATCATTGGCCGGTGTGGAAGTAGAGGTGAGACCTATCCGTGAAACTCCGCCGACGATGGATGAGCTACAATTGGCCTTGCGCTGCTACGATGGGAAGGTGTCTAAATTATTCAATTCATCAGGTCAGACATACAGGCAGCTCGGCCTGAAGGATCTCTTGCCTCATCTCAGTGAGATGGAGCAGTTAGAGATGATGGCGAGCGAGGGGAATCTCGTGAAGCGACCGTTTCTTGTCGATCTGGACAAAGACAAAGCTCTTGTGGGTTTCCAAGAAGCTGAGTGGAAAGATGCGCTCGCGTAGTTAGGAGAGGAGTCGTTAATTGAAGACGTAATTACGGTTCTTCACTTTTACGTTTGGTGGGCGCTTCGTTTGTTCAAAGGCGTCGTAGCCTTGTTTAAGATTTTGCCAAAATGTGTATTCTGAATGCTTCGTCGCCGCAGCCATTCGTTCATCAGACATCCGAAACGGGAAGCTATGGTGTCGGAAGAATGACTGGCCGTTCTGCAGCGCCGCAGCACAGAGAGTATAGATTTCTTCAATTTTCGGATCACTCATAGCGAGGCATCCGATGCTGACATTACTCCCATGCACCATGATGAATGAGCCTGTTCTCTTACGGGCTTTATCGTAAGTGTTGGGATACCCGATGTTATAAGCGAGGTGATAGCGCGAAGCGGGGTTGAGTTGACTCTTTTTGACGAAGTAGAAACCTTCTGGGACTTGCTTGTCTCCCTCAGCATACTTCGGCCCGAGGACTCCTGACGAGCGGACGATGGGGTAGGTGCGGAAGAGCTTAAATGTCTTTTTCCGTGGCTCTTGCACCCAGACTTCGAGTTCCATTTCCTCTTTGAATGATCGGATAAAGACTGGTGATCCAAAGGTGAGTCCGAGCGCTTTTAAATCCCTTTTGAGTGCGGGTGTGACACGTTGAGCGACGTCTGCTGCGCGTTTTTGCCCGTTCGCATAGTTAGCACTCATAGAGACGCGGGCGTAGTGGATGATGGAATTTGAAAAAAAGAACAAGGTGGTCAGAAAGAGACCTCCTAAAAGGGCAGGCAGTGTGACGAAGCGTTTCATGTTGTTATAAGAAAAAACCTAGTAGAACACAGACAGTGAGGCAAGGTGACTTTTGCCCTCGCCACTGAGTCCTAGAATGCTCACGTTACCGTCATGGATGCAGCAATAGGTGTGATCGGAGGAAGTGGTCTCTATGAAATCGATGGGTTTGAAAAAACGGAGGAAAAAAGAATCACGACACCCTTCGGAGACCCATCTGATGACCTCATCGGCGGCACTCTCGATGGTCGGCAAATATGGTTCCTCCCGCGGCATGCGCGTGGACATAGAATACTGCCTCACGAGATCAATCATCGTGCGAATATCTGGGCTCTCCGTAGCCTTGGGGTCAGATTTGTCATGGGCGTGGGAGCCGTTGGTAGCCTTAAGGAAGACTATGCGCCGCGCGATATTGTTCTCACCGATCAGTTTTTTGATCGGATGAGTTCGCGCCGTGAGCACACATTCTTTGGTCATGGCATCGTCGCTCACGTAGCTTTCGGCGAGCCTGTGAGTGCTGGGCTTCGTAGTATTTTAAAAGACGCTGCCTCTGCTCATGGGGCTAAGGTGCATGATGGTGGCACGTATGTGAATATGGATGGACCTGCCTTTTCCACTAAGGCTGAGAGCCATGCGAATCGTCAAATGGGATTCGATGTCATAGGGATGACGAATCTTCCTGAAGCT
>CALFDI010000345.1 GCA_937952875.1 uncultured Verrucomicrobiales bacterium | reverse complement strand
AGTTTAAAGAGCTTTTCGAGAGATCTTTTTCTTTCGATTTGCGTGGCCTTTTTTCAGCCTCGCAATTTTTGATTCATCTTCAGCTGTGCCGTAATTTTCGTAGGCTCTTATGACTTTTTGTAGAATTCTTAATTCCATTTTAGCGCGGAAATATTCTTTTGAGCTACTCTCGGCGACTCGTTTGTATGCGGTGAGGAGAGTCTTTGGAATTTGTGGTTTCAGCAGTTCGAGCTGAGATGCATGCTTTGTGAAGCTGTTCGTGAGCTTTGAGAAGAGTTCAAGGTCTTCTCCATACCTTCGGAAGCATCTCACGTAGAGTTTTCGTAGGTCTTCTGAGGCTTCTTGTTTGACTAATACGTTAGCGACGCGGTCTATGACGGTAATCAGAGCTGATTCTTCGTTCCCTAGATCACGCGCGACGCTGCGGATTTCACGCTCGAGAAGTTTCATAAGCTCTTCTTCTGGAAGCTGGGCGAAGAGGTAGCGGATTTTTAGTTTAATGGCCCATTCTTTGACATGTGCAAAGTCATCGTAGTTCCTTTCGACAGAATTGAGGAAGCTCTTCCATTCTTCAGCAGGCGCTTTCGAGCGTTCTAAGATGAGTTTTTCTGCTTCCCAGATATCGCGATTCATTTTGCCAAGATCTTTGGCTTGTTCCACGAGGGATCGTGCAACGTCGAACTGATTGAGACGCATCGCTGCATAAGCAATTTCTAATTTTAAAAGGACGGGAAGACGCACTTCAGGTTGGTAGTCTTCATGGCTCTCGAGGTGGAGTTGTCTGAAGGAGATCCTTCGTCCACGCTGGCTAGAGTAGGTGCGACCATTTGTGATGCCGTTGCTTGCATAGCTAGACCATTCGTTTTCGTCAGACATGAAGCCGAGCCACGCATGCGCTCCTCTATTTCCGGTGCCAATGATTGTGGCTGCAGGAATTCCACGTGCTTTGGCTGCATTCATGGAAAAGTGGGATTGATCACCACAAATTCCGCCATGCTCCTTAATCTCAGACATGATATAGCTGGAATAAGGGGAAAAGCTTTTGTCGACGGCTCGCTGCATCAAGTATTTGATACCCTGATATTCTTCTCCGGCATTTTTTCGTGAACTTCTGACGTTTTTATAAACCCATTGGATTTCGTGTTTTGAAATATTAAGATCTACGACGCTGAGAAGATCTCTGACAGACATTCTCTCGATGGGAGTCTCGAGCTTTCTGTCACGAGACGAGTCTCTGAAAAATTCGTAACGGCCGATGAGGTCCAGCTCTGGGTTGTAGTCTCTGTCTTTAGACTTAGGGACTGAACGTGGATTATCATAAATGAGTGAAAGCGCGAGTGCGAGAGGAGCATAAGTGTCTCGATATTCTGGAGTCTTTTCATGTTCCCAGAGTGTCGCCCACGTTTCCAAGACTGTTAGGCCCTTATCTTCTTTACGAATCTCAGCAGCGAGCATGGCGAGGGCATCAGGGTTCATGAATAACCACTGTAAGAATTCTCTATGCTTTCCAGTCCACTGCTTATCAGAAATTTGATTTTGCGGAAGTCGTTCGAGAGTAGAAAGGAGAAGTAGCCGTAGGCGGATAGTCTCTTGCTGAAGGTCAACACGTTCTTTAGCGCTGATCTTCCTTACGAGTTCTTTAGCGTCCTTTCTCAGGGCCGAATGGAGATGCCCGTATCTCTGCCCACCGAGGTGTTCTGCCAGTATGGATATATCAGTTAGCTCTCCACTCGCAGGCTTCTGAGCGCAGAGTAGAAGAGTGCAGATAGCTGCTGTGAGTGAGTATTTCATTTTAAATCTTTAGCAGATAAACTTCGTAGCCGCAATGTTAAGACACTGCTTAGTCTATAATAGACGCATTCATAAGACGGTTTCTTTGACTATTTATTTCAACTGAGCAGGGCAATGCTGCGAGAATCTATTCTAGCTCTGTGAGACAGGGAGGAACTGATCCGGTTGATGAAAATCTGGGGTGTCACCAGGTAGGTGAGCTATGCTCGCATATCGCTGGTCAGGAGAATGACAGATGTAGGTGGCATTCCAGCGAATGCTCTCTCGCTCGCCGAGCGGGGTTAAATCTGTGAATGCTATGCTAAGTGAGAGAGAGCGAGTGTCTTCATGAGGTGATGATTCTTCAGTGACGACACATTTAGGCACAGGAAGTGAATGATCAGCACAGCGAGCAGTTGAAAACCATTGAGCCCACCAAGCTGTGTTCGGCGCTAAGTTAATTTCTAGATAGCGACCTGACGCATTTGCGAGAAATAGCTCGATGACGTCGTGCTTCCAGAGCTCCGCTGTGAATGTATGTGGCTGTGCGCCAGGAGCGGATTTGAGTTCATTCGATACTGTTGCCTGTAGGGTAAGAGCGCTTTCTTCCCAGTGGAGCGAGCAGCTAGCTATGAGCGGGAGAGGGGCTCCTGAGAGGTCATGAGTGAACGTGTGGTTAGAGGTTGCTTCCATACTGATTTTATAGTATTTTTGTAGATGGGCAAATAAGTTGACTTTTTTAAAAAGACGGTAGCATTTGCATCGTTAATATAATACAGACCCGGAGCGCTGAGATATAAAGACAACTTTAATTCTCTAGTCACGATTTTGTTCCTGTTTACTCTTCAATGAAACCCATTGAATATATTGGCTCTCAGCCACGTAAATCAAAGCCTACTCACTTTTTTGGAGGATGGGTCATTTTGCTGGCTGCTATAGGGACGGCGACTTTTTTTGGGATGCGGTTTTCAGATGTGGTCCTAGCAAAGGGGAATCGTGTGGATGATGCGAATAGGGAGTCTGCTATTGTTTTATTAGAGCAAGAGGGGGCGTTCACAGATCGACTTGCAGCGTCAGCTTTACAGAGGACGAAGTCACAAGTGACCTATGATTCGTCATATTATACCTTGGACTATCCGAACGGTGATGTCCCAGCTGATAGAGGGCGAGAGACAGATCTGATCATTCGCTCATTTCGTGGAGTTGGAGTCGATTTACAAAAAGGGATCCATGAAGATATGAAGGCGAATTACCGCCTTTATCCCCAAATCTACGGAGCTGCTGGCCCAGATCATAACATTGACCATCGGCGCGTTCCGAATCTCCAGCGGTATTTTAACAGACACGGTGAAGAGCTTCCCAAGTCACGAGAAGAGAGTGACTATGCCTTCGGTGATGTCGTTACATGGTTTCTCGGCACGAGTCAGGCACATATGGGCATCGTGGTTCCTGGTCCAGGTAAGTTATCTGGAGAAAAGTGGATCGTGCACAATATCGGTGCGGGGCCAGTCTGGGAGGACGCCTTGTTTAAATGGCAGGTAATAGGGCACTATCGGTATAGCCCGGAGATTAAGACCAATCAGAAAAACTAACTGGCAAAACCGGACGGCGGCACAAAAAAGACCGACTGGAGAGTCAGTCGGCCTTTCTGAAAGTAGTGTTTAGAATTTACGCTTAGTAAGTTGGTGTAGCCGGAGTGCCATAACCTTCGGTAGGGGCAGTTGTATTGGAATTGTTCCATGCACGGCCCTGGCCTTTGTTTTCTAGGCCTTCACCGACTTGTCGGAAGTCGCGGCCCATGCCGATCATGGTGTTACAAGAGCTGAAAGAGAGAGCTCCGATGGCAAGCAATGAGAAAAGAATATGTTTCACATCTCTTTACTAATCTGATTTTGCCTATTTCGCAATTCTTACTTTTGATGATGCGATCGCCTAAGGTCAGTGAGTCCATCTCTGAGGGCGAAGATTTCTCTTAGAAAGTCTTTGAGTTGATCATGCTGAGCCTTCGAATTAAGACCAACTTCTAGCTGCTGACAGGCGGTGACAGCTTCTTGGCACCAGTTGATACAGCGTTTTGTAATGGCGAGAAGGTAGCCATGACGGCTATTCTCTGGTTCATCTGCATCCACCTCGAAGGCACCGGCGAGGCGCCCAGAGATCTGTATCATGAGGGCTTCCAGATCACGTGCCGCAGGGTTATCTTTGATAAAGCCAGTCCATTCCATGATCCTGATCGTGAGTGTGCGGGATTTATTCTGGAGTGGATGGGCATTGGCAAAGGCTTCGTCGTAATCTGATTCATGTTCGTCATCGAACTCGAACTCGACTTCTACGGCTTCATCGATCCAGTCTGGTGCTTTTTGGCGCACGCCTTCTTCTAGATCTGCCATTTCGCCTAGCAGATTATCCCATCCCATGACGAAGGCTTCTTTTTGTTCTGAGGCTTCATCGTCGATATACTTTTCCATGGCTTCCGTGTAGGCGGATGAGAGCCGGTCTGATTCTTGAAGTCGTTGCTCCCATTTATATTCATCGGCGTTATCATTTTCAGATTCTTGGTCTGAGTCAGGTAGGCGCTGAATCACAGCATCCATGAAATCACGCATCGCCTGCATGTTAGCTAGCTTCTGAGCTTCTTG
>CALFDI010000344.1 GCA_937952875.1 uncultured Verrucomicrobiales bacterium | reverse complement strand
GTAGAGACCCTGAGCATAGAGCTCGTCCAGGCAGGAATGATGACTGAGATTCGTTACGGATTGGTATTGAAGAAAGGCTCCTCACTCGCGGACTTTATGGAAAAGCTACAGACTGCTAATGGAAATAATCGCATTGTTTTGACCTCTCGAGAGCGAGATCTCGTCCGTTAAGGCCTAAATTCCTTCTATTTAGCCGATGAATGCCTTGTATGAGTGCCATTCGTCGGCTTTTTCTTTGACCCCGCGAGGGTCCGTTCCTAGCGTGCGGGCGTCCGTTGAGAAGCGGATTTTTTCACGACATGAACATTCACGAATACCAGGCGAAGGAACTGTTTGACCAGTTCGGAGTAGCCAGTCCAAAAGGCATCGCTGCAGGCACCCCAGAGGAGGCAATTGCAGCTGCAAAAGAGATCGGCGGAGACGGTCTCGTCATCAAAGCCCAGGTCCACGCAGGTGGCCGTGGAAAAGGCACATTTAAAAATGGCTTTCAAGGCGGAGTGCATCTCATCACCTCTGCTGAGCAGTGTGGAGACCTCGCTGAGAAGATGATCGGTCAGACTCTCGTCACTAAGCAAACGGGAGAAGAAGGCAAGCTCGTCCGTAAGGTCATGATCGCCGAGTCAGTCGATATCGATCACGAATACTACCTCGCGATTCTTATGGATCGCGATACCTGTGCCCCAGTCATTGTCGCTTCCACAGAGGGTGGCATGGACATTGAAGAAGTCGCTGAGAGCACTCCTGAGAAAATCCTTCGTGAGTTCATTGATCCACTTCTTGGCCTGCAGGCATATGAGGTGCGGAAGCTCGCTGCTGGTCTAGGTCTCTCAGGAGATACTGCGAAGCAGTTCAGTAAGCTTCTCAGAAATCTCTACACTCTCTTCCTGAAGTGTGATTGCAATATGGTTGAGATTAATCCGCTCGTCGTCACTCCTGACGGACAAGTCCTCGCCCTCGACGCGAAGTTTGGCTTCGATGATAATGCTCTCTACCGTCATCCGAACATCACGGCCTACCGTGATACAGATGAAGAAGATCCACGCGAAGTCGCAGCTGCTGAGTATGACCTTAACTACATCGGCTTGGATGGAAATATTGCCTGCCTCGTTAATGGCGCAGGACTCGCAATGGCGACCATGGACATCATCAAGCACTTCGGTGGTGAGCCTGCAAACTTCCTCGACGTAGGAGGTGGCGCGACTAAAGAGCAAGTCGCCGCTGCATTCAAAATCATCATCGGTGATCCGAATGTAGAAGGTATTCTCGTCAATATCTTCGGCGGAATCATGCAGTGCGATATCATTGCAGAAGGTGTCCTCGCAGCAGTCGAGGAAACTGGCCTGAGTATTCCACTCGTCGTCCGTCTTGAAGGCACAAATGTCGCCCTCGGAAAGAAACTGATAGAAGAGTCTGATCTCGCTGTCATTTCAGCTGATGATCTCTCTGATGGAGCAAAGAAAATCGTCGAAGCAATCTCAGCATAATACCTCCAACTTACACACTCTAATCATATGGCTATTCTAGTAGACGAAAATACTAAAGTCCTCGTTCAAGGAATCACAGGTGGATTTGGCGGTAAGCACGCTAAACTCTCCCTTGATTACGGAACAAATATCTCAGCTGGTGTCACACCAGGCAAAGGCGGTCAGACCTTCGAAGGTCAGGTGCCGATCTTTGACACTGTATCACAGGCAGCGAATGAAACAGGGGCGACTGTCTCTGCGATCTTCGTCCCGCCTCCCTTCGCGGCAGATGCAATTCTTGAGGCCGTCGATGCAGATCTTGACCTCGTTATCGCGATCACTGAGGGCATTCCCGTGATGGACATGATGCGTGTCAAAGCTGCGCTTAAAAACAGCAAGACTCGTCTCATCGGGCCGAACTGCCCAGGCGTTGTCACACCAGGAACAGGAGAGAATTCCCACGGTGGGTGCCGTATTGGCATCGCTCCAGGTTACATTCACAAGCGTGGAAACGTAGGGATTGTCTCGAGATCAGGCACGCTCACCTATGAGGCAGTCTGGCAGGTCACACAGCTCGGCTACGGCCAGAGCACATGCGTTGGAATCGGTGGTGACCCGATCAATGGCACATCTCATCTCGATGTCCTAAAAATGTTTAACGACGATCCTGAAACCGAGGCGATTATTATGATCGGCGAAATCGGTGGCAATGCTGAAGCTGAAGCCGCGCGCTGGGCTAAGGATAACTGCAAGAAGCCTATCGCTGGTTTCATCGCTGGTGCGACAGCGCCTCCAGGCCGTCGTATGGGCCACGCAGGTGCGATCGTCGGAGGTGAAGATGATACTGCTGAGGCGAAAAAGCGGATTCTAGCAGAATGCGGTATTGCCGTTTCTGAAACACCATCAGACATGGGCCGCACGCTTCTCGAAGCATGGGGTAAGTAATTCTCATAGAAGAACTCTCAAACACAAAGAAGCCCCGCTCAACCAAGCGGGGCTTCTTTTTTGCATGGATAAGATCAGACTGATCTCAAAACATGATTAGCGTCATGTGCGGCCTCTACGGCTTCTGTTGCTAAAGCGCGGACGGTAGTGTCGACGGGTTTCTCTGTAGTAGCCGCGACTATTGTATCCGTATGAATTGTATGAGCGGTGAACTCGGCGGTGACCGCATCTGTGAACGATCGGACGGCGATAGTGGTCCCAGTATGGTGTGCCGCAGCTTTGATAACCGCGGAAAACTTTGCGATACGGAATAGAACAGCCGCAGCTGGCATGTCCGGATGTGTAATAGCTAGTAAATCCGATTCTAAGCCTACCCGCCTCCGCGTTTTGCGAAAATCCGAAGCTGGCCATGAGGGCGACTGCTATGATGGTGAGGAATTTCTTCATAAGGTATGGTGTTTTTTAATTACGCAGCTTTTGACTGCATCCCATTGCGCCTTATTCAGAGTTTCTTCTTTTTTTCGGAAAAAAGTATCAATCCCATTGATTATGCCGTGTCCCTAGCCAGCTAAGAGCCACACCG
>CALFDI010000343.1 GCA_937952875.1 uncultured Verrucomicrobiales bacterium | reverse complement strand
GAAACTCTCTGCATCAGATGTCTCTCTCGATATCGGCTCTGGAGTTGTCACTGTATCAAATGGAGCAGGGGATCTTGAGATAGATGAATCTGGAGTCGTTGGCGGCTTTGCGATTCAGACATTCAACTTCAATGTGCCTGGTGTCACTCTCGGCACAGGAGATGTTCGCGTGGAGATTAATACGCGTCCACAGTCCGTCACAGGTGACTTCAATTTCGGTAATGGACCTGAGAGCTTAACTCTTCCAGGTGGACCATATGTCCGTGTCTCACTTCTTGATACGAGCCTTTCACTTGATGGTCTCACAGTCGGTGGTGCCGCAGCTAGCCTGAGTGGTGATTTCTTCTTTGATCAAGCGGGCGGAGTCACTCGCCTTGCGATGACGAATGTCTCAGCTGCCGTTGAGTTAGATGGCTCATCAGCTATGTTGACGAATGGTGGAGGCGCACTGGTCATTCTTCCGACAGGTGTCGCAGGTGTTGTCCAGGGTGAGATTGATGTTGCTCTGCCGGGGATCGATGCTGGATCGACCGTCTTTATCCGTATCAATAATACTGGAGGCACAGTTGACGAGGTCGTCCGCTTTGGCGCTCGTGAGATCACAGTCGCATTCGGCGTAGGTGAAGAGTCTCTCTTCCAAGTGACACTCGATGGATTATCTCTTAATATCGCAGATGTGATCACAATCGAGGGATCATTCTCCTTCCTTTCTCGTGGTGATCTTCAGGTTGCGGCAGGACAAGATGTGGTGATCTTCATCGGTGAAGGCCCAGCTTTCCTCGCTGATGGAAGTCTTAATCCTGATGCTCGCGGTATCCTGATCGATCAAGCGACTGTTGGACTCGTAAAACAGAATACAGCTTCTGAGACTCTCTACGCTGTGACAGCCACAGGACGTGTCCAGGTCATCGGACTGCCTGATATCACTTTAGAAGGAACAGTCACTGTTCGGATCAATCAATTGGACCAAGCCGTCGATGAGACGATCGTCTTCCCAGGTGAGACTGAGAATGTTGACGTTGTCTTTACTGCAACTGAAGTAGCATCAGTGACAGCGCCGTTCGTAGAGATAGAAGCTCTAGGTGCTCTGGTTGTTGTTGCTGGTCAGAGAATCTCAGGCGATATCGCAATCAATCGCTTTAAGGATACGAATGATGAGGATATTGTGCGTCTCAGTCTTTCTCGTGGAAGAGCTGCATTTGGAACGATCACTGAAGAGATCCTCGTCTTGGATAATGCTGAAGGTGATATTCTACTCTTAACAGACGGTGTCGGACTCTCGGTCACTGGACAGCTTCGCTTCGAAGTGCCTCACATTTCCACCTCTGCAGACTTCACTCTCGAAGTGAATACAACCGGCAGCGCGATTTCTGAAACCTATACAGCATTTGGCCAGTCACGTTCATTGACTCTTCCAGCTGGTCCATTTGTCTTTATCTCAGGAGAAAATGTCAGCCTTCAGATTGCTGAGCAGACTCTGACTGGTGATTTCAGCTTCCAGCAGGATTCTCTCGGTATCGTCACTGTGAATGCGTCAGACGTTGATCTAAGGCTTACGGCTAATGGCTCTGACGTGGTTGTCGTGACTGGTGCAGCAGGGGACTTTGAGATTTCACCAGACGGAATCGCTGGAGCACTCGCAATCACCTCAATAGTAGTGACGGTTCCAAATGTATCTCTCACAGTCGGTGAGACATACCTTCAGCTTAATACTCGCGCTGTTGCAGTGACGCGTCAGATCGATCTGGGGAGCGGCCTCGAGACTGTTGAGTTCCCAGCAGGGCCTTTTGTCCGTGTTGCTCTCCTGGATGTTTCTCTATCACTCACAGGTCTGAGCTCAAATGGTGCGCCGGCCTCGATTTCAGGAAGCTTCTTCTTTGATCAGGTTGGTTCTCTCACTCGCGTTGCCGCTACAAATGTGACGGCCTCAGTTGACGTTAATGGAGCGGCAGGAAGTCTGATTAATGGTGAAGGTGCACTTGTTATCACAGATACAGGTATCGCAGCGAGCATCAGTGGGACGCTACAAGCATCCGTTCCAGGATTAGATGCAGGCGGCACATTGATTCTACGTATCAATAATACTGGTGTGGCAGTGAACGAAGAGATCGAGATCGGTTCAGACCGGATCAACATAGTGTTCACAGAATCTGAAGGCACATTCTTTGGTGTCGCTCTTGTCGGAGCTACCATAAATATCGGAGATATCGTGACGATCGAGGGGAATGTCTCCTTTGTAACCAATGGAGACCGTCAAGTCGCCGCTGGCACAGAACTCACACTCTTCATTGGTGAAGGACCAGCGAAGCTGGAAAATGGCGACGTTAATCCATTTGCCCGCGGTCTTCTGATTACGAATGCGACTGTCGGCTTAGTGAAAGTAGACGGGCCGAATGGAACTCTCTACGCGCTGGAGGCTAATGGTAACGTCGAAGTGATCGGTATTGCTGATCTGACTCTCAGCGGAACGATTCGAGTTCGCGTCAATACGTTTACTGAAGCTGTCACGGAGACCATCGGTATCCCAGGCACAGATCAATCTGTTACAGTGAATTTCGATAATACTCAGACAGCGGGAGTTTCTGGACCTTTTGCTCTTATCGAAGCAGTAGGAGTGACTCTTCAGGTCGCAGGCCAATCATTAGTCGCTGATCTCTCTGTGAATCGCTACCGCTCAGATCGTAATAATACGCCTGGAAATAGCACAGATGATATCGATGTCCTACGCCTCAGCCTGCGGAATGTCTCAGCTTCCTTCGGCTCACTCACAGAAAACTTTGTGACGCTAAGCGATGGGGAAGGTGACCTTCTTGTTCTTCCTGAAGGACTAGCCGCTGAAATCGCAGGCACGCTCACGGTCAATATTCCTGACGTTTCCGCTTCTGGAGAATTCAGCCTCCGGATTAATACGACAGGCTTTGCTATTAATGAGAGTTATGAGGCCTTCGGTGTAGCTGAAACTCTGACTCTACCAGCTGGACCGTATTTCCAGATTCGTGGAGAGAATACTACGCTCACGATCGCTGACCAAGAAATAGGCGGCACATTCACCTTCGAGCAGAATGCTGACGGATCTGTTCGCGTTGATGTTGAGAATGCCTTCCTTGATCTGAAATCTGATGCGGAAACAATCGTCTCCGTCACAGGTGGCTTTGGCACCTTCTTGATCGATTCTACAGGGATTGCAGGAGGCATCAGTGTTGACAGTTTTGCTCTCAATGTCAGTGGAGTCACATTCACTACTGATAGAGTGGTTGTTCAGGTCAATACTCGCCCAGTATCAGTCACTGATGAGTTCTTCCTCGGAGCAGAAGGTGCTCAGACATTGACTCTTCCTGCTGGTCCATATGTCCGTGTTGAGTTCCTTAATGCTTCACTAACGATTGCAGACCTTCCAGGAGCATCTCTCAGCGGTAACTTCGCCTTTGATCAGATAGGAAATATCACACGCCTTGCCCTGAGTGATGTCTCAGCAGAGGTCACAGTGAATGGTGAAGGCGCACGACTCATTGATGGCTTCGGTGTGCTCGTCATCACACCAAATGGTCTAGCTGGCACGGTTTCAGGTTCACTTGATGTCGCTCTCGATGGTCTCAGTGCAGGAGGTGATCTATTCCTTCGCATTAATAATACAGGAGGGGCGATCGATCAGATTCTCACTCTTGGCACAGACACCTTCCAAATCAATTTCTCTGCAGCCGAAGGCTTTGTCTTCTCTGTTGCTCTTGCTAATGCGAGCCTGAACATAGCAGACATCGTGCTTATCCAAGGGTCATTTAGCTTCACGAACCTTGGTGACTTCCAGGTCGCAGGTGGCACTGACCTCCTCATCTTCATCGGAGAAGGCATTCCGCAACTTGCAGATGGCAGCTTTAATCCAAGTGCACGCGGCTTCATGATCACTGGAGCAACGATTGGCTTAGTAAAAGTCGATACACCAGCTGGACCGCTCTACGCTCTTGATGCAAGCGGCACGATTTCAGTTCTTGGCATCGCCGACCTTGATCTCAGTGGTGACGTTTCCATCAGACTGACGACGATCACAGCGGATATTCTTCCAGACATTGATGTTGATATTAATGTTCCAGGTCTTGATCTACCACTCAATGTGAACTTCCCAGCAGCTGAGATTCCGAACATCAGCGCAGGGCCATTCTTTAATATTTCCGCACCTGATATCTCTCTTGATCTAGCTGGACTCGGTCTACAGGCAGACCTCGAGTTCTCTCGCCCTGAGATCGATCTCGGTGGTGGCTTCACTGAACTTGCGCTCGGTATTTCTCTGACAAATGTCAGCACTGAACTGGGAGATGGTCTCTTCACACTCGACGGAGGCTTCGGTGATATCCTGATTCTCTCTAGCGGAATCGCTGCGAACATCGGTGGATCAATCGGAGTAAATGTGCCAGGTCTCTCTCTCGGTGGTGGCTTTGAACTTCACGTTAATACCTCAGCTATTGATCTTGATGTGGACTTTGACGTTCAGGGATCTCTGCGCGAAATCAATGTCCGCGCTGGACCGTTCGTGAAACTAACAGGAACTGGCCTCACTCTTGATATCGCAGGTCAATCACTCTCAGGGAACTTCGACTTTACTCTCCGTGCCGACGGGTCGATCACAGCTTCATTCTCAGATGTTTCCCTTTCTCTTGGTCCTCCAGCATCACCATTCCTGACCATCTCAGGAGCGATCGGTGAATTCGATGTAAATGCTGCAGGCATAGTCGGTGCTCTCAGTGTAGGATCCATCTCTGTCTCGATTCCGAATGTATCACTCAGCACAGAGACAGTGCGTATTGAGATTAATACGCGTCTCACAGCCGTCACTCGTGACTTCTCACTCGGCAGTGGCATCGAGACTCTCACTCTTCCAGCAGGTCCATTTGTTCGCGTCTCTATTCTGGGTGCTGAACTCTCACTCGCCGGCCTCGGGGCAAATGCTGTTCTCGCCGGAGACTTCTTCTTCGAGACTTCAGCGGATCTTACGCGCATCGCTCTGAATAACATCACAGTCGCTGTCGATGTGAATGGCCAAGGAGCGAGCCTCATCAATGGTCAAGGCGTTCTCATCCTTCTTCCGACTGGTGTCGCAGGCACTCTTTCAGGAGACCTTGCAGTCTCTGCAGGTGATCTGGATGCAGGAGGCACACTCATCCTCAGTATCAATAACTCCGGTGTTGAAGTCGATGAGACCATTACACTGGGAGCCTCTACCTTGAATGTCTTCTTCGGAGCTGGTGAAGGAATGGTCTTCTCAGTCGCTCTGGCAAATGCCTCTCTCGTGATCGGAGACATCGTTCTTCTAGAAGGATCATTTAGCTTCACTGATCGCGGCAACGGAATCTCTGTCGTCGCTGGAGCAGGCCTCCGTTTA
>CALFDI010000342.1 GCA_937952875.1 uncultured Verrucomicrobiales bacterium | reverse complement strand
TTTCACAACAACAATTAGAAGGCGGTGCCTACGAGGTCATTCGGGCTCGTCTAACTAAACATGGCGACGACCTCCGTCAGCGCCTCTCTCAACTGAACGAAGATCGAAAAATCGTCTTTGGCTCAGTTGAAACGTCCCTTGTTTCAACTGAACGAGTAACCACAGAGCACAATTGTGTCCCACGGGATATGATTGCCATCGGGAAGAATCGATTCCTCTTTGGGTATAATATTCAGTTTGGCCTCAAA
Source organism: uncultured Verrucomicrobiales bacterium (assembly GCA_937952875.1). GTDB lineage: Bacteria > Verrucomicrobiota > Verrucomicrobiia > Verrucomicrobiales > Akkermansiaceae > CALFDI01. The sequence continues at coordinate 2,910 of CALFDI010000342.1, read as the reverse complement.
CAAACAACAGACATTTCAGATGTCTTCGCTGTATACGACTACACACCAGAGGATCATTCCTTCCACAATATCCCAGTAGAAGAGGTCTTGCAAACAGGTGGCTTCCCTGAAGATTTCACGTATTTGTATAAATACTACAAAAATACAACTTTTGTAAAATTTATGCAACTTGGGGCACACCTCTACGTCGTGCTCCGTATCGGAAAATCAATCGATGACATCAAAGTCTGTAAATTCCTCGCACCTGGAGATGGAACCATCACCTACGAAGGAAATCGTTTCGATCACGAATACGTCTTCCCCGCGCAACAAGAATTCGAGTGGAAACGTGCACACCGGGATATGCAGCGCTCGGGCGAGCACCCACACATCTCGATTGAAGACCGGCTCTTTGTCGAAACAATCGGAGGAGATCTAACAATCAAGGTCGAAGACAACACCTCCAGCGGACGCGGTATCTATGAAGAGGACGTAACTGATGCAGATCAGTCACTCGATGATGCTGAGATTCTCTACGCTACCGTTGGCCCATTCATCTTACTGAAGATTCTCCCCTACCGCGAACAGGACTATCGCTACCTTCTCTATAATGAGAAAACGAGTAATGTGCATCGACTCGACGCGATCGGACACTCCTGTGTTCTCTTACCGGATGACCAAGGCATCATCTTCGCCAATGGTTATAAACTCATAACAGGAGAGCTAAAAACATTCGACACAGGCCTCGATAATATGGTCTTTGAGAAACGAATCAGCAGTAGAAATGGCGAAGATACACTCTACGTTTTCTACAACCGTCTCTCTGGTGACTACGTCTTGCATAGTTACAACCTGATCAGCCAAAGCGTAGAGACACCTATCGTGTGCAATGGCTATTCACTTTTCCCCAATGGCGAACTCGCTTATTTCAAAACCGAAGAGCAACCGCAAAAGCATCACACTCTACAGGTCTGGCAGACACCCTACGGCGAAGAGTCCCTCTCCTCTATTGACCCTGAATCCAGTAAAGAGCACGCGTATATCGCAAAAATAGGCAACCCCGACATCGTGGCTGCTATGGCCGAGGCGCGCATGGTGCTCGCGCTTCTCCAAAAAGATGATTCCTACGCAGGTCTTTATGTCGACTTAACGAAGGCCACCACGGACCTTCTAGACGCCTATTTCTGGATTGACCGAGAAGAGACTCACCAACTCTCACTCCCTCTCAAAGAACTCAATGGCGCGGCTAACGCTGCGATTGAAGAGTTTGAAAAAGTTCAACGTCTCCGCAAATCGACTGCAAAAAGGACTGAAGATGTCTCCACTCAAGGTGAAAAACTGTTACGCGACGTCGAAGTCAGCGTTCCAGATGACATCCTCGGCTTTGTCCATCATCTCGCAGAGCTACGAAAACTTCGTGGTGACGTCATTAGTCTACGAGACCTTCGCTATCACGACAGCAGCATTATCGATTCACTTGAGAATCGCATCACCGAAGCATCCGAGAAGACATCACAGAAAACCGTCGAATTCCTTCTTAAGCCTGAAGCTCTCGATCCCTACCGCTCATCTGTCGATGAGCAAAAGGCTGCGCTTCAACAGTTAAAGAAAGTCACTGAAGCTGACGAAGTGACTGAGAAGCTCTCTCAAGCTGGAGGAGAACTCGAAATGCTCATCGATGTGGTGGGGAATCTCAAGATAGATGACGCTACGCAAACCACAGCTATCATCGATAGCATTTCTGCGATCTATGCGACCCTTAATGGAGTCAAAACTGAACTGAAGAAGACTCGACAAACTCTAGCTCAGTCAGAGGGCGTCGCCCAGTTCAGCGCACAGATGAAACTGCTCTCGCAGACTGTGGCGAACTACTTAGACCTCTGCGATAGTCCTGCGAAAACTGAAGATTATCTGACGAAAGTCATGATTCAGTTAGAAGAGCTCGAGGGAAAGTTCTCAGAATTTGACGACTACGTCGAAGAACTCACGACTAAACGCGAAGAAGTGTATGATGCGTTTGAAACACGCAAAACTCAACTTCTCGAGCAACGGAATAAACGCACGAGAACTCTCGTAAAATCGGCTGAACGTATTCTCAACGGCATAAAAAGCCGTATCTCTAGCTATACGGAAATCAACGAAATCAACGGATACTTCGCTGGCGATCTGATGATCGAGAAAGTCCGCGATCTCATAACAGATCTCACGGAAAGTGGCGATAGCGTCAAAGCTGATGATATACAGACACAGCTCAAAACATTACGCGAAGATGCTATTCGCCAACTCAAAGACCGTAATGAGCTCTATGTAGATGGCAAAAATGTCATCAAATTCGGCAAGCATCCCTTTAACGTCAATACGCAAGAACTCGAGCTAAGCATTGTCCCCCACAATGATGAAATGTGTTTTCATCTAGGCGGCACACATTTCTACGAACCAATAGTAGACGACACGTTCCTCAAGACTCAAGACGTCTGGAGCCAGGAACTCATTTCTGAGAACACTGATGTCTACCGCGCAGAATATGGGGCCTATCAGTATCTTCTGAACCATGATTTCTCTACTGATCTCCAGCCTGAAGAGCTTCAATCAAGTGTTCAGAAATTCCTACAACCTCGCTATGCAGAAGGATACACAAAAGGAGTTCACGATCTCGATACGACCAAGATACTCGCCTCGCTTATCCCTATTCATCAATCTGCGGGATTACTCAAATACTCACCGGTAACTCGGGCAAGTGCGATACGTCTCTGGCAGACGTGGCCAGACTCTCAAGAGAAGCGAAACTTACTCACGAAACTCGAATCTAGTGCCATGGCAGACTTGGCTGGAGACGTTAGCATAGAGTCTCCGGTTCATACATCAGCACGTCTCTTAATTGAAAAGAAACTGGCGACACTACGTGGTAAAGACGTGCTGAGCAGATCAGAT
>CALFDI010000341.1 GCA_937952875.1 uncultured Verrucomicrobiales bacterium | reverse complement strand
GTGAAGTTAAAGATGGGGAGACCATCGCCGGAAAGTGGACCGCCTTTGAGAAGATATTTATATCCTTCCTGCCAGAAGCTACCTGGCCAGATCCAACCGATCATGCGGAAGGCGAGGATGATAAAGGCGAACCATAAGAATGTCTGGCCGACCATGTTGAGCTTATTCCACTTCGGGCCGTGCGGCATTTTATGGCGATGCGCATCACCGAGTGTCTCGGCTAAGGCGCCGCATGAGCAGATCCAGCCGCAGTAGGCACCCTTGCCCCACTTCCTCACGATCAGTGGGATGATGACAAATGTCTGGATCAAGCTGAGGACTAGCCAGCCCCACATCGGCTGCTCTGTGAAGACATTGAAGGCGAAGAGTGGCCAGGCGAGAACAAAGCCAAAGGCTCTCCAGTAAGCACGGTTATGTCCCGTATCGTCATACTTCTCAAAGAATAGATCGGCGAAGCCTGAGAGGGGAGATCCATCCGCGAACCAGCCGTTGGCGCCCATCCATGGAAGCACGATAAAGGGGAGGAAGAAGAGTGGAATCCATTGGAAAAGATTCAAAATGATCGTCTGGCGTTTTACATAAGGTGTCTTTCGTCGCTGAATTCTACGAATACCAAAGATCAGCACACAGAGACAGTATGCGAGAGAGTAGTAGAAAGACCGGTCATTGGTGGCATTTGTAATCACTGTGAGAAGATTCCCTTCACCAAGTGAGCCGACCCATTCGGAAATGGGAGTGACACTGAGATCTAAAAAGCCAAGACCGACACTGTCTAACAGCTCTTTGCCTTTCTTCCAGTGATAGAGCCAAAAGCCTATGAAAAATGCCGCGATAATTGTAGCCCACCATTTAGGTGTGCGATCATTGGCGATCTTAAGTTTCGAGCGGCGGAAAAAGTCGAGTGGTGCTTCACGTCCGAGAGAGGCCAATACGTTATCGTTTGGAATTTCCTCTTCCTCGCCATTTTTATGTTTTAGGAAGATCGCGTCCTCTGTGATTTTTGACGGATTTGTGTCCAGCTTAAGGTTTATTTTCCCCTCAGCAGCCAGATCATGCACTCGCTTGATGTTTTCTGGTTTTGGTCGATTGAACTCAGGCTTGCGGTAGGAAATGGTGACGTTCCCACCGTTTTCAGCCACCGCGATCGCGGCCTCTGCAGCACTATCTCCGCCGCCGACGACGCAGTAGTTTTTCCCATTAAATGCCTTAGGGTCGAAGAGTCTGTTAGAGACTTTATCGAGCTCTTCACCGGGGATGCCCATCGTGCGATAGTTACCAGAGCGCCCGATGGCGATGACGCAGCGTAGAGCAGTCGTTGTTTTTTTCTCCTTTCCTGCGTGATGAAGAATGATTTCTGAGCCTTTCTTCTCGACGTGATCGATCATTCCCTCAGTGACGTCTATGCCTGCATCTTGCACCTGAGATTTCATCTCTGTTAGGAGCTTCTCTTTGACGGAAACATCCTTCTCGTAAGTAATGCCTCCTGCAGGGGTGAGATCAGTGGGGTAGGTGAAAATGGGTTTTCCTTTTGGAAAGTTCTCAACGGTGGAGAAGGCTTTACTGGACTCGAAGAGGATATAACTCAGGCCAGCTTTCTTCGCCTCCATGGCTGCGGAAAAGCCTGAGACACCGCCACCAATGATGGCAATATCTACGACACCGTCTTTTTTAGAATCTCTCGCCGCTGAGAAATCACTCTCGGCCAGAATGGCCTGGACGGCTTTCGCCCCAGTATCTGAGGAGAATTTTAAAAGAGGAATCCCGGTGAGGTCTCCTACGATGCGGATACCGTCGACATTAGTGATCCCATCTTCGCCGACTTCTGGGAGCTTTTCGACAGTGCCGGCGGGCCATTTGCCATGGAGCCAAGTGTAGTAAGAAGAGATAGGATTCATAGTGATAGGGGGGATAAATCTTAGGCTGAGTGAACTTTGTAACTCAGGAGTAAGGGATAGACCAGCCTAGCTAAAATGAGAGTAATGAGCCTCGGTCGTATTCCAGCGAACTTATGACAGGATGGTTAATACCAAGAAGAAAAAGAAACTGGTGAAAGACTCTTTGGCGTAAACCGTTCCGAGTTATCTCTCTCATCGTAGCGTCGCCTGGTTTTGCCAGTTACTTTTTTTGATTGGGATAAGTCTAGAGTGAGTCCGTTATGGCCCTATAATGCTTCTTTTACCGCGGCAGCTATGAGTGGTGCGACTGTGCGATCGAGCGGACTCGGAATGATGCACTCTGGGGTGGGGGATGGGACAGAGCTAGCGAGCGCATATGCAGCGGCAATTTTCATTTTTTCCGTTATCTGTGTCGCTCCAGCATCGAGTGCACCTCGAAATATTCCAGGAAAGGCGAGAACGTTATTCACTTGGTTAGGGAAGTCGCTGCGGCCTGTGCCAACAACGGCAGCTCCAGCAGATAAGGCGAGGTCCGGCATGATCTCCGGTTCCGGATTCGCCATTGCGAAGATGATCGGATCTTTCGCCATGGATTGAATATCTGCAGCGGTGAGGAGATTGCCCTTGCTCACTCCGATGAAGACATCGGCATCTCTTAACACATCTGTGAGTGAGCCAGCTTTGTCATTTCTGTTAGAAAAGGTGAGGAGGCTCTTTTTCATTTGGTTAAGCGTCTCGCGCTTAGAATGAATGGCTCCTTGGGAATCACAGACGATGACTTCAGCGACCGAGATACAGGCGTCTGGCTCTTGGCCGATGCAACGGAGGAGCTTTGCGATGGCTGTGCCAGCCGCACCTGCTCCATTAATGACAACTTTCACATCAGCGAGATTACGCCCTGTCACTTTACAGGCATTAATGAGTGCCGCGAGTAGGACGATCGCGGTGCCGTGCTGATCATCATGGAAGACTGGTATGCCGAGATCTTGTAAACGGTCTTCGACTTCGAAGCAACGTGGAGCAGAAATGTCTTCTAAGTTGATCCCTCCAAAGACGGGCGCAATGCGGCGAATGGTTTCTACTATTTCGTCAGTATCTTGAGTGTCTAGGCAGATGGGCCACGCATTGATGTCTGAGTATTCTTTAAAAAGGAGGGCCTTTCCCTCCATGACGGGTATAGCCGCAGATGGACCGATATTCCCTAAGCCTAGGACTGCAGAGCCATCGCTGACGACTGCGACTGAGTTACTCTTGAGAGTGAGCTTAAAGGCCGCAGCAGGATCTTTTTCTATAGCCAAGCATGGAGCAGCGACTCCTGGAGTGTAGGCGAGAGAGAGGTCATCTTTCGTCCGGACCGGCATCTTATTATGCACGCCGATCTTACCGCGTAGCTGTTCGTGAATGATGAGACTGCGTTCTTCGATAGTCGTCATGATTTGATTAAAGTGAGGGGCTCAGTCTTACACTGCACCGTAGGCGACCATACTATCCGCTACTTTGATAAATCCAGCAATGTTCGCCCCTTGAACGTAGTTCACAAAGGTCTTATCGATCGTCCCGTATTCGACACAGCGGGAGTGGATCTCTTTCATGATAGTCTGCAGTCTGGCATCGACTTCTCCACGTGACCACGACAGTCGGAGCGAGTTCTGGCTCTGTTCGAGTCCCGAGACCGAGACGCCTCCGGCATTCGCCGCCTTTCCTGGAGCGAAGTGGATTTTGTGCTCGATAAAGTATTCTATAGCGTCGGCTTCAGTCGGCATGTTCGCTCCTTCTGCGACGGCGATGAGGCCATTCGCAACGAGCTGCTTCGCCTCGTCTAAGTTCAGTTCATTCTGAGTTGCACAGGGGAGGGCGATATCAGCTTTGATGGACCACGGGCGCTTACCTTCTAAGAACTCTGCATCAGGATAGTGACTTAAATACGCCGAAATCCGTTCGCGACGGACTTCTTTGATGTCTTTGACTGTCTGGAGCTTTTCTGCTGTGATACCAGATTCATCGTAGAGTGTTCCGCTCGAGTCTGAGAGCGTTATGACGGTTGCTCCGAGTTGAATCGCTTTTTCAGCCGCATAGATGGCGACATTTCCAGAGCCAGAAATGGCGACGCGCTTTCCTTCAAACGATTCATCAATGTGGTTGAGCATGTTCTCCGCGAAGTAGACGCAGCCATAGCCAGTCGCTTCTTTGCGAATGAGGCTGCCACCGTAGGAGAGTCCTTTTCCCGTCAGGGTGCCTGTCCATTCATTCCGCAGGCGTTTATACTGACCGAAGAGGTAGGAGATCTCCCGTGCTCCCACGCCGATATCTCCGGCTGGGACGTCAGTGTTCTCGCCGATGTAGTGCTGTAGCTCTGTCATAAATGACTGACAAAAGCGCATGATCTCACGATCACTTTTTCCTTTCGGATTGAAGTTCGATCCCCCCTTAGCTCCACCCATAGGGAGACCTGTCAGAGAGTTCTTAAATGTCTGCTCAAAGCCGAGAAACTTAAGAATACTGAGATTCACACTCGGGTGGAAACGGAGCCCTCCCTTATACGGTCCTATCGAGTTGTTAAATTGAACACGGAAGCCGCGGTTGACCCGAATATTTCCCTCATCATCTTCCCAAGTGACTCGAAAGGAAATGATGCGATCAGGCTCAGTCATGCGCTCGAGAACGCGTGCTTTCTTATAAATGGGATTTTTATCGAGAAATGGGAAAATTGTTTCGGCGACTTCTTTGACCGCTTGGTGGAATTCAGGTTCGCCGGGGTTACGCTTTTTCAGCCCTTTTAGAAAGCAGCTAAGGCTCTCACAAAATGCGTCTTCATACATAGATTGCAAAGTTTGGATTTTGGGAGGGTCAGATTGAATCTCTGCCGCCCATTACCCACTAACCAATAGCAGATTCCATGGCTCTTAAAGCCTCTTCTTCATTTAAAAGATCATTCACTGAGATGATAGCACTTTCGACTGGCCAGCTTTGTTTAAGGTTCTGCGATTCTGTGGTGGCTCCTGAATAGAGGAGAAAAATCAGATCTCCTGTGCGAGCGGCGCGTTCTGAGGTGGCGACTTCGAAGCAAAGAGCTGTGAGGAATTCGCGGATGAATTCTTTATGGTCGCGGACTTCCTTGAGAATGGCTTTATCTCGAGAGCTACTGGAGGCCACAGCGTTTGAGTAAGGGCAACCTTTGTAATGATTCTCTTCTAGGAATGTTTTGAGTTCTGAAAAGTAGGCAATGATCTTCGTCTTGGCCTCCTGGGGGCCAGCGAGAAGTTCAGCGTGGCGAATGACTGATGTGCGATGGATGTTTGCGAGCTCTTCGGCAGAATTAGTAATTCCGAGCGGGCAGTTGACGTCAAGAGGCGGAATTTGAGAAATTGTTGAATCCATGGTGAGAGGGAAAGGAATGTGTGATGAGTCAGCTGAAGCGGCCTGTTGCTTTTAAAAACATGGGCTCAACTTCCTATATTCCTGTTAGAGAGAGACGGATCTGTCTTATTCTTAAAAAAGCTGTTTCTTTGTAAGAAAATGATACCAGGAAGAAAAAGGAACTGGTAAAATTCGCCAACGGTTTTTCAGTGAGACAAGGCGTCCGCAAGGGAGTAGTGCGGGCACTGCGACCGGCGGAAAACGAAGGCTCATGGGAAAGACGTCGCGAAAGGCTCTTCAACTCAGGCTTTTCTGAGTTACGCCTCTCATTATATCGCCGCCCGGTTTTGCCAGTTACTTTTTCTGATTGGTCATCTGCGTCAAAATAGCAGCGCAAACCACTAATTCCCAATGAGTTAAGATTATAATAAAATCATTAAAAAGCTTGACTTGCTCGGAAAAACGGCAGGCTTGGTATGTCCATTCAAGACTACCGAGGTCACTCGACCCAGCCTACCGCCGCTTTATCTTTAACTCCTTCTCGCCTTGAAGCGATCGCAAAAGAAACGGATTTCATTAAACGAAAAACCCCGGGCTTTTCTGCCTCTAGTTTTCTTCTTTCTTTGCTCAAAGCGGTCTCAGGAGGAAAAGGCTCCCTCACTCAGATCGCTCTTTCTCTTGGAGCGCAAAATACCAAGACGCTCAGCAAACAAGGCCTCTCTTATCACTTTAAAGAAGAAGGCATTGCCTTCATGGATGCCTGTCTTAATGAGGTGAGCACTTCAGGCTCTCACTCCCTCCCTCCGACATTTTCAACTGATTTGATCACGCGTGTTTTGCTTCAAGATGCCACACAGCTCAGACTTCATCCGAGCAACTCAGAGCATTTCAAAGGTATGCGTAATCAAGCAAAATGGACCTCTTGCGTGAAGCTTGATACCCTCAGTGATCTGCAAACAGATGAGATCGTCACCATTCTTCTCAGCGAAGGTAAAGAACAGGACCGGGTCAATGGTCACGAACTCTTCAAGCACCTCAAAGGAGGTGATCTTGTGTTACGGGATATGGGGTATTTTGACGTCTCAGCCTTCGCCCGTATCGATGATGCAGGAGCCTATTGGATCAGCCGACTCACAGCGATGGCTAACGTGCGCATTAGCCCACATCTTTCTCTTGAAGAAGTCCTTAAAAACACACGCAAGGACAAAGTCGATCTCGCGGTGGAAGTAAGTTCCAAGCACTACCGCTGTCGTCTCGTAGCGATAAGACTTCCGGAAGAAGTGGCCAATCAAAGACGCGCTAAATCTCATGCTCATCGCAAAAAAATGGGAAACAAAGCCCGCCCGCAAAGTCTTCAACGCGAGGGGTGGGAGATCTATCTGACGAACCTTAAAAGCGAAGTATTGGAAGCACCTGAGCTTGTCAGGTTCTATAAACAACGCTGGGGGATCGAGATCAAATTCAGAGCCTTGAAAGGCAGTGCACACATTCGCGAACTTTTGTCATGTCGTGCCAATAAGACTCATCTTCTGATTCTGATAAAAGCGATCATGATCTATGCCCATTTGGCAGGAAAGGCTCAGCGCTACTTCATTGGAAAATTGGGAAGAGCGGCCCGCTTGAGCTCTGAAAAAATCTCGAGGTGGTTAGGAGTTGGTTTGCTAAATATGGCAAGTATCGACAGTCCGATCATCTACGATCCACGAGCATTATCCCTCGATAAAAGGAAGAGACTCAGCATGAAAGACCGAATGCCCTGCTTATTTTGACGCAGATGACCACTCAGTAAAAGGAAGGCAGCCTTCGAGAAAGAGATACGCAAAACGCTCCATCTCATTCT
>CALFDI010000340.1 GCA_937952875.1 uncultured Verrucomicrobiales bacterium | reverse complement strand
TTTATTCCGTCTGCTAGAGTAAAGTCTCTGGCAGCTCAGCTACGATCTTTTTAATATCGTCTGCCTGGTGCTTATTCGCCACGAGCAGTGCATCATCTGTCTGCACCACGATGAGGTCATCGACGCCTAGGAGTGCGATGCGTGAGTCTTTTCGATCATTAAAGACGATATTATTTTGGCTATCGACCTGAGTGAGTTGAGTGTTCGTGCGGTTGTCTTCTCCTTCTTCCTCCAGATACTTAGCGATCGAGATCCAGGAACCGACATCATCCCAGTCGAACGTGGCTTCTATGTTATAGACTTTCGAAGCTTTTTCCATGAGAGCGTAATCAATAGAAATAGGTGTGAGAGCCGGGAAAGTCTCGCTCAGATTCTCGAGAGGGTTATCAGCCTGTCTCAGATCAGCGATGAAGTCTGCGAGGTAAGGTGTGTGTTTTTCCAATTCTGAAATAACGGTGGGAACGGACCATATGAACATTCCAGCATTCCACGCGAAGGTGCCTTTTGCGAGATACTCTTCAGCTAAGTCGGGTGCAGGCTTTTCACGGAAGCATATGACTTCATGCGGGATGTTTTCGAATGCTGCACCGGAAATATCGGCTGGAGCTCCTCGTTCGACATAGCCGTATGATGGACAAGCCCAAGTAGGCTTAATACCCACAGTCACAAGTGCTTTACCATCCTCTGCAGCGCGGAAGGAATCACGTATAACACTCTGAAATGCGGCGACATCCGTAATTAACTGGTCAGAGGGCAGGATGACCATCGTCGCTTCTGGATCCTTATTCGCAATGAGGCCAATACCGAGGGCCACTGCAGGTGCTGTATCGCGTTTAGCAGGTTCAGCTACTATATTTTTAGTAGGTAAATCAGGTAAAAGCTCTCTGACTCCTTCCACTTGCAGTTCATTCGTCAGGATAAAAATGTTCTCCAAAGGAACGAGGCCGTCTAGGCGCTGAACCGTCTGCTGAATAAGGGTGCCATTTCCAAACAGATTAAGAAGTTGTTTCGGCTTAGCATTTCGAGAGAGAGGCCAGAAGCGAGTGCCGCTACCGCCGGCAAGTATGAGAGCGTATTGGTGAGACATTTATGCAGAGTGAGATATACGATCTTCAGCATTTCTAAAGCTTGAAATGAGTGATTGGTTGCCAAAGTGTCGGAACTCTCTTAAAATTGTGCATATGGACCACATGGAACGCGTAGAACAGAAAGACTGGATGGAAACAGCTGCCGTCACGGCACCAGCTCTTCTAGGTATGGCCGCAGGTATTATATTAGGTGATGTGATGCGTCGCTCTGCCCGTAAGCCTGTAGCTGCTGTATTAGCTAGCCTAGGAGCAGCAGCAGTCGCTCCGTTAGTCACATGCGCGATAGCCGATAAGGTGAAAGGGCCAGGGACTAAACGTGGATCAAGAAAAACTCTACAGGGAATCCGCCAGGGTGGGGGAGATCCTGACAATATGGCTCTCTATGAAGAGGATGATGAGTTTCATCTAGGAGTCGGCTAAGCATTCGCTTTGCGGTTTTCTCATGACTGCATCTACATCATTACTACTTATCATTATGTCTTTTTCACGCCTTATTCTATTTGGAGCAGCGTCCGCGCTCTGTATTTCTTGTGAATCGCTCAATCAGCCTCTGTCTAATAGTAGTGGCTTCGACCCGCTTGGAACGCCAGGTGCGCAATCTACTCGGGAGATAGTAAAAGATACAGGGCCTCGCTTTTCTGCTGGCAGCTTTGTAAATACTTCGATTCCAGATTCTGCTTTTTTCCGTTCGGTTCCTAGAGGAAATGCTTCGGCTGATCGTCTACTCTCATCTGGTGAATCAGTAAAAGTCATCGGTCAGGAAAAAAGCTACGTTAAGGTTGAGCTAGAAGATGGATCTATTGGTTATATTCCATCCATGATGCTCGCGGAGCCTCTTTCTTCGAATGCACGTATCGTGGCTGGAAGTGGTGCTACTTCGGCACTGCCCCTCGAGATTCCAGATCTACCAGAACCAATCGAAGATCCAGGCAACCCTGACGACGCAGCACCATTGCTACCGAACTTCGATGATGACACGCCTGTAGCGCCCTTACCTCAGGGAGGCGCCCTTTCTCCACTTCCTAAGCCATCTGCTGTGGAAGAAAGCGTGGCAAATCCATTAGCTCCACTTCCTGTAGGTGGCGCTGGAGCGATCCAGATCGTGCCAGTCAAACCGGAAGGGACGACGGGAACCACAGGAGCTGAAGATGAGCCGCCTCCACTGCCAACTCCTGCGAACTAGGTAGTAGATAAGATAAAGTTTAAGCCTGATGAAGCCACTTCATCAGGCTTTTTTTCGCCTTCATTTCGTGCACACTCACACCATGACATTAGAGGAGAAAGTTGAGCATGCTTTGAAAAATATTGTGCTCATAGGATTTATGGGCTGTGGCAAGAGTGCCATCGGGCGGAGGCTAGCTGAAAAGCTAAATTACCCTGTCTACGATACAGATAGTATTATAGAGGAAAAAGAAAAACGCGCTATTAAGGAGATCTTCGCAACTGATGGGGAGGACTACTTTCGAGCTTTGGAGACGACTACGTTAGAGGCATTTGTCAATGCAGGGAGAAAGAAGGAAATCATCTCTACAGGCGGCGGTATTGTGATTCGTGAGGAGAATATTCGGCTCCTTCAAAGGTTGGGATTCGTCGTGTGGCTGGATGCCAAGCCTGAGACGGTAGTAGAGCGTCTTTCGAGAAATACTGACCGCCCCCTATTAAACACAGAAAATCCAGAGGAAACGATAAGAGAATTATCGCTAAATAGAAGACCACTCTATGAATCATCATCGCATCTACGGCTAGAAACAGATGGTCTAGATTTTGATGAAATCACCACAGGCATTATCGAGTCGGCGCGCTATTTTTTCGGGACACAATGAATGATCGTGTGACAGATACGGTCAAGAATGTGGCGAGGCAGCTAGGCTTTTCAGACTGCCGTATCGCGCAGGCGAAGCAGGCCAGCCATGCAGAGCGCTATCGTGACTGGGTAGCAGATGAGACGTATGGAGATATGGAGTGGATGGCGCGCAATGTCGAACGACGTGTCGATCCTAGGGAAGTCTTGGAAGGGTGTCAGGCGGTCGTGACATTAGCACTGAACTACTATCCAGGTGCTCACAGCGCTCATAAGGAATACAAAATAGCGAGGTATTCGTGGAATGAAGATTATCATCATATCGTAGAAGATAAGCTCAAAGACCTAGACCTAGCGATGCAGGATCTAGGTGGTAGGCAGCGATATTATGTGGACACTGGGCCAGTATTAGAGAGGGACTTTGCTTCAGATGCGGGACTTGGCTGGAATGGAAAGTCTACGGTGCAGATCCACAGGAAACTCGGCACATGGTTCTTTTTAGCAGAGGTTCTGACGACTCTTCCGTTAGCAATAGACCAGCCTTTAAAAGATCACTGTGGGAAGTGCACGCGTTGTATCTCTGCATGTCCTACTTCTGCGATCACAGGCCCTCGTGAGATGGATGCACGGCGCTGCATTTCTTATCTGACTATCGAGCATAAGGGAGAGATCCCAGTGGAATTCCGCCGTGCAATAGGGGATAGACTCTACGGCTGTGATGATTGTCTCGCAGTATGTCCGTGGAATCGCTTTGCGCAAATAGCGACAGAAACGAAGTTCCATGCGAGGCAGTCGATTTTTCGTTATAGTCTCGTTGATTTTCTTGCGCTGACCAATGAGGGCTTTCAGCGTTTGTTTGCGAAAAGCCCGATCAAGAGATTAAAACGCGACCGTTTTCTGAGAAATGTCTGCGTGGTTTTAGGAAATACTGGCACGGAGCGTGATCTGGCTGCCTTGCAGAAAGCGAAAGAGACAGAGAGCGCATTAGTAGCGCATCATGCTGACTGGGCCATGACTGAGATTCGGGCACGTGGCTAGATGATCTCGACTGGTCGAATCGTGCGCACAAGAGTGCCGGCGAGGCTTTTGAGAACTTCCTGACTTGTTTCGCGATTCGCCTCTGAGAGAAATTCTAGGCCGAGGAGAGCTCGCCCTACTCTCTCTCCAGAATAAGTATAGTTAAAGTAACAGAGGCTGGCGTGAGCACGAATCTCTCGCATAAAGGCGAGAAGTGCACCGGCGCGTTCAGGGAACTCGACTTCGATAAACCACGGAGCGGTATACAAATCGGGAGAAAAAGGGATCACCCGATAGCGGCCTTGTGGTGACGAGGATACATCGACAGAGCCAGGCTTATTCTGAATAAGCCATGTCTCGTATGTCAGCAGCTCATCTGGTGGAGCCACAAGCCGTAGGACGGGGTGCTGATGTTCAGAGTGAGTGCGCCCGTATTGGAGATCATAGATGCTAACGCCTTTTGGTAGACTTTCGAGAAGCTCAACGAGTGAGCCAGGCTTATCAGGAATGCTGAATTTCCAACTATGGTCAGCACGTGCAGCTAAGCCAGCCTGTCGGGAAATCTGAGCAAGCTGAGCAAAATCCATATTCGCACCACATAGAATGGTGAGACACTTTTCTCCGTGCTGGATCTGACCTTCGCGTAGGTCCTTTTGAAAGCCAGCAAAGCTCATAGCGCCACTTGGCTCGGGAACGACTCGGAGGGCATCCCAGTGTGCTTTGATCGCTTCAGAGACTTCTTCATTCGTCACCGTTATGATGCCATCTAGCTGATCGCGGCAGATCTGATAAGTGATCTCGCCAGCCTGTGTGACGGCGGTGCCATCACAGAAGAGGTCGACATAATCGAGAGGAGACGGCTTTCCCGCGGCAAACGCTGCAGCCATGCATGCCTGCTGAACGCCCTCTACGCCGATGACTTTACAATCCGGCCAAAAACTTTTTAACCAGGTCGAAACGGCAGAAGCCATGCCACCACCACCAATGGCCACATAGATACGGTCGAACGGAGCTGCTGCATGCGTAACAATCTCATCCGCTAAGGTGCCCTGGCCAGCGATCACTGGGATAGAATCATAAGGCGGGATAAATGTCGCTCCAGAGTCTTGAGTATACTGAATTGCTGCCTTTTGGGCTTCAGAGAAGCTATCGCCTATCATTTTAATTTCCACAGCGTCTCCACCATGCTGATAGACGGCATCCTGCTTCACTTGCGGCGTGGGCGTTGGCATAAAGATAGTTGCCTGACAACCCAGTGTCTTAGCTGCTAGGGCAACCCCTTGTGCATGGTTTCCTGCCGATGCAGCAACGATGCCTCTCTCTTTCTGTTCGGTAGAAAGAGACGCGATGGCATTGTATGCACCGCGCCACTTATAAGCTTTGATAGGTCCGAGGTCCTCTCGTTTCACCCAGACTTCGGCTGCAGGGTGAGGTATGCGCTCTAAAGGTGTAGATCCCGAGACCTGATAAACACGTGTGCGTGCCAGATTGATGCCTTCTTTGAGTTCTTTGATCAGGGCGGTGGAGCTCATATGGCGCAGTCTCAGGAAGTAGCGAGATTCGTCAAGATTTAGGCATGTAAGCCTTAAAATGCTGGGCTGCTGGTGAGAGCGTGCTTCAAGCACGTCCCCTTAGGAAACCTAAACTAATGGTTAGGAAAAGTGTGGCATTTTCACGATCCTTACTAGCCAAATGGATTGGTTGGGCTGTATATTAATCTTTCGGAAGAGCTATTTGCTCTTACGGGATCAATTCTCATAAAACCCATATAAATATGAAAAAGCAGAAACCCTTTATAATGAGGTCTATTTTGTCAGCATCTTTGATGACGTTAATCGTGTCTACTTCCCAAGCTCAACAACTTGTCAGCTATTGGAATTTTGATGAAACGACAGGTGATATTGCAGCTGATACGGCAACTGAAGGTTCAGTCGCTGCAGATGCTACATTCAATTCGAGTGGTAACGTTATTTGGGAGACTGGCCAAATTATGAATGCTGCCACCTCATCTGCAGCTAATACGAACAATTTTACTGTTTCGATGAGCGAAATTGATGGAAATACTGCAGGCTTTACTCTAGCTGGTTGGTTTAAATTTGATGCGACGCAGCCAGGAAATACTTATAAAGGCATTTTAATGACTCGCACTACTACGGATACGAGTGGTGCTAATGGAAGAAATTATGGCTTAGCATTTCGTAATCAAACCTTAAATGGTGTAACAGGTTGGCGCGTTGAATCACGAGGATCGAATGCAGCAAATCAATGGGAACAAACGATCTCACCAGATGTTTGGCATCATGTGGCAGTCACCTACGACTTTAC
>CALFDI010000339.1 GCA_937952875.1 uncultured Verrucomicrobiales bacterium | reverse complement strand
ACCAATGAATGAGCGCCACTCACCTCGATCGTGCCATTTTGCTTCACAGAAGCTACCACCGTTTCGTCTGCTGAGTGAGTGACGAGTAGATTCTGTGTCGGCCGGGCTTGTTCTGATAATTCTTTGAACTCGGCGTCATCGCCTTGCTTCCATAATTCTAAAGTCTTTTCGTCTTCATCATTCAATACCTCAACAATGTAATCTCCGTTGCTTTTGATATCGAGAATCGTTGCACCTGGAACTTTCTCCTCACGTTTCCAATGAAGAATTTTCCCTTCATCGCTAATCTCCATACTCTCTAACCCACCAGGAATCTGGAGTAGAATCCTCCTCTGGTTCTCAGGTGACCACCAACCGTCAACACGCACATCAATTCTCTGATTATTGACATTATGGAAGTCACTTCTTCGTCCTTTTGCCGTGTCGTATATTTCGATTTCAGCGGTTGTCATGGTTAGGATAAAACGACCGTCTGGAGACAATCGCATCCCTAGAACTGTCCCTTCATCGCCTTCTGTAATCTCCCTACTTCCATCGATCCCGGAACGCCTCCACTCGCGATACCCTATCGCCTCCTGAATTTCCCAGCTCTGTCTTCCTGAGCGTAAATATCTCCCACCTTCTTCAAAAGAAACCGTTCCTGAGTCTGGCCCAGTCTTAACAGTGGCGACTTCAGTCAAATCCGGTAGACGTAAAACACTCAATGTCCCATCATCACAGGACACTGCAATCAAATCTCCAGCATCCCGAAAGGCCATCGATTGAGGCCAACCAGACATTCGCTTTTCAGCTACGAGAGATTTCGTATAAAAATCATAAATCGATATTTTCTTTTCCTTACCGATTGCTACAGCGATCAACCGTCCATTCTCTGACCACACAGGCTGGCACCTCACATTCCCGAGCAAGGTCCAGATCCGCTGTCCTGTCTGAGCATCGATCAGCTCCAGCTCTTCCCCACCGAGTGCCACCACATCTGCTGCCGGAGAAATGGAAAGATATGAGAGAATCTTTTGCGTATTAAGAGGGGTAAAGTCACTCTTTCCATCAGTAGACCAGACTCCTGCCTGATCCTCAGAACGAGCCACGACCACATCACCACTGGGTAAGAACGCGCCTAAGACACCATCTCTATCCACAGCTTTCCATCGCCTTAGATGCTGCATTGATCCAGCTTTGACTAATAGTAGATCACCATCGGACTTGCGAAGCTCGAATTTCCCATTTGGCGAGAGTAGTGGCGGTGTGTGTATCACTGACTTCTCAGGCTTCACGGTCAGATCCATTTTAACTAATGCTGCTGCCGCTTCTACCCTCGAACGTTCGGAAGCCTTGAGTTCATTTGCTTGGTTCAAAAACTCAAACACTCTTTCTCGGAATCCCGGTCGAGCGAGTAAGCGTGACGAGCGTGCCTCACTCATCAGTGCTTCATGGAGACGTAAATCTCTCAGAGTATTCTGCTCATAAAAGCTTCTACTTAAGACAATCGCTGCTGCGCCACTGATGAGGATGAGCGCTAGGAGAAGGCCAAATGGCAATGGGTGTCGCCGCGCCCAGCTAGTGGCTTTTTCTAGTAACGAAACAGGTCTGGCCAAGATAGGGCGCCCCGTCTGCCAACGAATCAAATCCTGACGAAATGCATCTACTGAAGAATACCGTCTTCCCGGAGAACGCGCTAAGGCCCGAGAACAAATCACGTCAAGATCGAGAGGGATTTTGGGATGAGATGAACGCAGGCTACGAATCTCGTCCGATGCGATTGCCTGTATTAACGAAGCGATATTTGAATACTCAGCGTAAGGACGTTTTCCTATGAGGCATTCATAAAAAACTGCTCCTAAGCTGTATTGATCACCCGCAGTCGTGGCAGCTATCGCCGAGCCATCTACTAGCTCAGGTGGCATATAATTCGGAGTTCCTATGAAAGATTGAGTATCTGTTAGATCGCTATCGACCATCAACATTTTCGCAACTCCGAAATCTCCGACATAGATCGCCCCCTTATCATCAAAGAGAAAGTTCCCCGGCTTAAGATCACGATGGAGCACACCGCGCTGATGAGCGAAGTGCACGGCTGCTGAGATATCAATCATCCATGAAACTGCGTCTTTAATACTTACACGATTCTTCTTAAGTCGACTAGCTAATGAGCCACCTAGGGCGAGCTTCATGGAGAAATATGGCATCCCATCAGCTTCACCCACTTCATACACTGGCAAAATTCCTGGGTGATCTAAAGTCGCCATCGCTCGAGCTTCAGTTTGAAAGCGTTCACGCATTTCCGTGTCACCCGCATATTTCGGGAGCATCACTTTTAGCGCAACTTCGCGTTCTGGAACCTTCTGTCTAGCATGATAGACGACGCCCATTCCACCCCGGTCTAGTTCACCAAGGATTTCGTAACCATCGATCCCAAATCCATCTGGATCGAAAGCATCATCAAAAGCAGCCCAAATCGCGCCGGACGAAAGATTTGAGTCTGTTGAATCTTTCTGCATGAGATCAGTTCACTTTTCTCGATCTACGACAGGGCAGAACTTCCTGATAAGGCCTCTCTCAAATGAGCTAGCTCCTCATCCACTTCATGAGGGGCACTCACTGTCAGAGCAACTTCAGATCTCAATGCCGTGCGAAATCTCTGGCGTAACCGAAACACCTCGGACTTTGCCCCTGACTCACTGACATTCATCACATCTGCCAAGTCAGCGTAAGTTGGCGGTTTTGCCTCTCCTGGGAGGAACCGTTTCAAGACCTCCCACACCTCGCTCCCCCGACTCTCTTTCATTTCTTTTTTAACAGACCCTAGCACCTTCTCGAAGATCACCTCTGCCCATGCGCGATCAAATCTCGCGTCATCGACCTCCACAGTCGCGCTATCCTCCATGAGTTGAGATTGTTCTAAATGCCCTCCTTTTTTCTGAGACATTTGATGCTTCACATCATCCGCTAGAAAGAATCTCAATGAACCTAGCATAAAGCTACGGAAGCGACCTTTCTCTCGATCAGCTCGTTTAAAAAAGCCCTTATCGACCATTTGCATGAAAAACTCTTGGGTCAAATCATCCACGCGCTCAGAGGGAGCACCTTTCGCAGCGATGCAAGACGCAACAGGCTTCCAATACTCTCGGCACAAACGATTAATGGCAGCTCGCTCCTGATCGCCACCATTCATCGTGGCTGCCGCCATCATCGTCCAATTTGTCTCGGGAAACTCCATTTCTACTAAAATAAAGACTATGCAGTTGAAGGACGAGAGCAAGAGCAAGCGTAAGACTTTCTATAGATATAGACTTTATAGATAATATGGATTTTCTCTTATTTTTCGTTCTCGTAGAAATCTTTTTTTCTGTAAGACTTCAAACCCTGTTTCCATGTTAACATTTCTCACTCGTCCATATCAACTTTGGATAATCAGCCTCTTCTGTGCCGTAACTGCACACGGTGCTGATAGTTATGGCGGAATCAAAGGAACCCTCGCCTTGCCACAATCTTCCAAAGGTCTCCGAATTGCCGTGGAAAAGTATACCGGAAAAATTTCTGGAAAAGTGAACCCAGCGCCAGTTCCTGTTGCTGGAGTCTGGCTGACACGCCAGGGGCTTCGCGCACAAGCGAGCCCGCCCCCTCTCAGGCTCTCCCAGAAGGGATATCAATTTTCAAAAAGCCTTCTGATCATTCCTCTTAATACGACAGTCTTCTTTCCAAATGAAGATCCTGACTATCACAATGTCTTCTCTCTCTCCCGGAAGAATCGATTCGATCTAGGACGGTATCAAAAAGGAGAAACTCCAGAGCCCTCTCGCTTATTCAGTAAGGAAGGCTTTATTCGACTCCGCTGTGAGATCCACGAACATATGCGTGCCACAATCATCGTTGTAGACTCCCCTTATGTCGCTACAACGAATGAATCTGGCCATTTTACATTTAAAAACATTCCTCCCGGGACCTACACACTGCACGCTCAATTTAACAAAAAAGTAAAATACAAGACAACGGTCACCGTCACCTCAGGAAACACGACTATCATCCCTACACTCGCTAAATCATAACCCTTCTCTCCATGATAAAGCCTCTTTGTTTTCTCTTCACAGCACTTCCTGTTCTTGCAGAGATAGAAGTCGAGATCGGCGGGAGCATAGAAGCGTCTTATTGGCACGTCGACTTGCCAGCTCCAGGACTCCTCAAGACGACAGGTAAAGATTTTTTTGC
>CALFDI010000338.1 GCA_937952875.1 uncultured Verrucomicrobiales bacterium | reverse complement strand
GGAGACGATGAGAGATGTGGAGTTCCACGTCCGGATCCCTGTGCCAGTGATTCGCTATCTAGAGCAAAACGACTACACGCATTTCGCCAGTCCCACATACGCTAAAAGTTATCTCAAGCAGTATGCCGACTACCTCGGTGTAGACGCCAATTACTGGTTGGATAATTTTGATACATCGAACGCCGTTTCACACCTAGATGCCTTCAGCCAATTCGAGGGAGTCGCATCGACGTATACCGAGACAAGCGCGAAGCCTCAAAAAGCCGTGCGCAAGCAGCATTCGAGAACACTTTCTGAATCTACGCCGCATAATAATACCTTCAGCGCAGTTCTCGCGACTCTTGTCTGTGCTGCTGTGATCGGTGGAGGATACAGTCTTTATAAATTTTTCGAAAATCAGGTAGACGAGCCCGAACTTGTGATCGAGCAAAAAGCGGAAGCCGAAGCAGAGTCGCCTGTCGCCGAAACGCCGGAGAAAGCAGTCGCTGCAGAGCCAGCTCAGCCTGCGCCCGTAGTTGTCAGCACCCCATCGCCTTCTCCGTCTCCTGTGCTACTCCCGCCAGTGGCTGAAGTCATCGATGAAGAAGCTCTCTTTGCCGAGCTGCTCGGTGCACCAGCGGAAGAGGCCAGAGAGGAAGACGATAGCTATGTCGAGCCTGACGAAAATGAGGCACTCACGTCAGGATCACAGAATAGTATTGTCCTGCCGAGCGAGTAGGGTTGCCAAGTCTTGTTCGCTTACACAGACTCAAGTCTGAATGTGTGCGATTTTTGGCGGATATCAGCTCGGGCGAGAGAGTCTTGAGAAAATGTCTGCTGCGATGCTTCACCGTGGGCCAGATGGGAGGGCCTTGTCTGAGGAAAATGGGTGGTCGCTCGGTATGAATCGCTTGGCGATCATGGACGTCCAGAATGGTCAGCAACCATTTATCTCGAACGATGGCAGGGTGCGCGCCTATTGCAACGGTGAGATCTATAACTGGCAGGAGCTTAGAGCTGAGCTAGAGAAGAAAGGCCACACCTTTCACACGCAGTGTGATTGCGAGGTGATTCCTGCTGGTTGGCAGGAGTGGGGGACGGGCCTTTTTCTTAAGCTTAATGGGATGTTCGCGCTGGTCATTCAGGAGGGCGATCGCATCGTGCTAGCGAGAGATCGTTGTGGGCAGAAGCCGTTATACTATAAAAACAGTGATGGGTTTATTTTTTCTTCAGAGATTCGCGGATTGCGAGCGGTGACTGGTCGTGCGGAAGTTGACCCGTCAGCTCTCCATGAATATTTCATGCTTCGCTACGTGTCTGAGCCTAGGACTTTGTATCGAGATATTCGGATGCTCCCAGCAGGGTCTTACTACGAAAGTCATACGAACGAAATAAGTTCTTATTGGAGGCCTGAATTTTCTGAAAGACTACATAGCTACGAAGACGCCGTAGATCAGCTGGAGAGCCTCACGCAAGAAGCAGTCGCTCGCACTCTGAAGTCTGACGTGCCGAGTGCCGTCTACTTATCTGCTGGAGTTGATTCATCTTTGCTAGCTCAAGAAATCAAAAACCAGGGAGCCTCTCCTCAGACGATTTCTATAGGATTCGGAGCAGATAGCGATGAAGTCCGAGAAGCTGCGAGCTTCGCGGCATCCCTCGGTATGCCGAATTACTCAGTGCAATGTAGAGCAGAAGACTTAAGCTCACTCCCACGCGTAGCCGCCCAGATGGAGAGGCCAGTAGGGGATCTTCTGACCATCGCATTCGATAAATTAGCATCAACGACGCATAGTCTAGGTTATAAAGTCGCTATCGGAGGTGAAGGGGCTGATGAACTCTTTGGCGGCTATTCATTTCAAAAAAGCCATGCCCTTTTTGAGAGTCTCGGGCCGATCGTGACGAAGGCTGCAGCTCTCGGCGTGAAGTCAGCACCTGTTGGCCTGTTAGATAAGTTAGCCGCTTTTCCCGCACACCTTGGGAGTAGTGGCCGGGCAAAGGTCGCAGACTTTCTCTGGGGATATGCTCAGGCAGACGAGTGGTGGCGTGGCATCGGGTTGCGCACGTTATTTACCCCTGTCGAGTTAGCTGATTTGCTTTCGCCAGATGTGTTAGAGTCTCTTCCAGATCTACCGCACTATGCCGGAGCGCAGAGTGATGTAGAGCGTCACCTCTGTTACCAATTCGATGGTTGGCTGCAGGACTGGTCGCTCATTCGGCAGGATAAGAATGCGATGGCTCATTCAGTGGAATACAGAGCTCCTTTTTTAGACACTCAGTTGATTGATTTTTCATTCCGATTACCCATAGAGTGGAAGTTAAGTCTAAGGCTAGATAAGCGTATCTGGCGTGATATGGCTGGAAAGAGAATCGCTGCGAACGTTTCTGGGCGTGCAAAGCAGCCGTTTTACCTCCCGCTAGAGCAAGAAGCGTGGCGACGCGTTCTCTGGCCATGGATCGATGAGGCATTGTCTCCTAATGGATTGCAGTCTACGGGGTGGTTTTTAGAAGATGGTCTACAGCGATTAAGGAAAAAAGCCGAGTTAACGAATGAATTTCTGCCGCTAAAACAGCTAGCTTCACTCGCGATATTATATTTACATATCTCTCAGTGATTAAGCAGCTCAGGAAAAGGGAAGAAAATGGTCAGATCATCCGGGTCGGATTAGTCGGAGCTGGTGCCATGGGGTGTGGGATAGCGATGCAGGTGGCTAAGACGCCTGGGATGCAGGTGTGCTGGGTCGTCGATACAGATTTAGAAGCAGCAGAAAAGGCTGCACGCCTAGCAGGAGGGTGTCACTTCGGCACTTCAGTAACAGAGATGTTTGAGTCGTATCCCGTTGATGCATTTGTAGAAGCTACTAATTCGATAGGAAGTGCAGCAGAATATTGTGTGGCTGCGATTAATCACGGCTCACATGTGATTCTGATGAATGCTGAGGTTGATCTCGCTGTCGGCCCTGCTCTCATGGCTCTCGCAGATGAGAAAGGTGTGGTGATCACATCTGATGCTGGCGATCAGCATGGTGTGCTCGCCACCATGATAGATGAAGCTGAGCTGTTAGGGTTCCGCATCGTGCAGGCCGGGAATATCAAAGGCTTCCTCGATCGATCAGCTACTCCAGAGTCTATTAAGCCGGAGGCGGACAAGCGCAACTTATCAGCCACTCAGTGCTGCGCCTACACAGATGGGACGAAGTTACACATTGAAATGGCTGTGTTAGCGAATGCCTATGGCTACCTTCCTCCAGAGGGAGGTATGGTCGGTCCGCGTGCATCAGACGTGAGGGAGGCTTTAGAGAAGTTTGACTTCGCTAGCTATGGAGACACAGCGAGGATAGATTATATCCTCGGAGCTGAACCTGGAGGGGGCGTTTACCTTGTGGTGGAGTCTCCGGAAGGAATGCCTGCGGAGCATCAGTTTCTCCTGAATTACTATAAATTAGGAAATGGTCCGTATTACCTGATGTATCGCCCCTATCATCTGTGCCACCTAGAAACACCACGCGCTATTGCTGAAGCTGTCTTGCGAGGAGAGGCTGTTTTGAAGCCTGAGCATGGAAGGAAAACAGATGTTTATGCCTATGCCAAAGTTGATCTTTCTGCAGGACAGTCTTTCTCACACGCGATCGGTTCTGCTGAGTGCTATGGGCTCGTGCATGCAGCATCTGTCTCTGATGCTGAAGATATGGTTCCCATAGTAGTATTAGAGGATAAGGTGATAATGAGTCGCGATGTAAAGGCCGGTATGCCTATTCGATTCTCAGATGTGACACTCACAGAGTCTGCTTTTCTTTCACTATGGAAGTCACAACTATGAAGAAGCACTTGGTCGTCTTAGGCGCTGGCCCCTGTGGATTATACGCTGCTCTCACAGCTTTAAAAAAAGGATTGAGGGTAACTCTGGTTGAAAAAGAAAACGCTCCTGGTGGGTTAGCTGCAGGTCATAAGCGTGGTGGAAATTTTTATGACCTTGGTGTGCATATGCTGCACGCGTTTGACCAAGAAATTTTCCAAGATTGCGCAGAAGCGATGGGTGAAAAACGTATCGAAGTGCCTCTCAAAGCTCATATTAAGTGGGCTGGAAAACTTTATCATTATCCTTTGCGCGGGAGAGATATTCTAAGTGGAATTCCTCCGGTGACACTCGCTCGATGCATCATCGGGCTTTTGCTCGCAGAATGGAAAAACCGCTTTAGCCCAGAGCAAGGACCCACGGCAGAAGATGCTCTTCAAGAAATTTACGGAGCGCCACTGTATGAAGTATTTTTCGAAACGTTTACAGAGCGCTACTGGGGTGTTCATCCACGTGATCTATCTGCAGAGTTTGTCCGTAGAAAGATGCCACGCTTGTCCGCTGTGGATGTGTTTAAGAATGCTCTTCAACGCTTGGGATTATCAAAGCCGCAGGACTCGGTGGAAGGTGCTCTTAGATTCGAGACTTTGCACTATTCGCAGCAAGGTGCCAATGAACTACCTCAGTCCCTAGCTCGTCAAATAGAGTCGCTAGGAGGTGAGATACTGTTAGGAGAGAGCGTGAATCGATTGGACCTTGAAGGTGGAGTGGTCGTGACTGATTCTGGCAGAGAAGTCGTAGGTGATTCTTTCCTCTCGACTCTGCCTCTCTCGACTCTCGCTCACTCTCTGCGTGCGCCTGTGGATATACTAGACTCTGCGTCTAAATTACGATCAAAGCCTATGGTGGTCTTTGGATTACTGGTGAAGAAAGAGCGCTGTATGAAAGCTCTTTACACCTACTACAGAGATAAAAGCTTTCATCGAGTGGGCGAGCCTAAGAATGCGGGTCTTAAAGTTCAGCCGCACGATCATACTGTTCTGATAGTGGAAAAAACCTGTGAAAAAGGTGACGGTGCTTGGGAGATGGAAGCAGATGTGCTAGATCAAATATACGATGACTTAGAGGAAGAGGGATTGTGCTCTCGAGGAGACGTCGTCGAGTGCCATCAGTTAAAAGCTGTCCATGCGTATCCTATTTTTGATTTAGGATTCGAAGAGCATTTAGGAGCGGTGCAGGCTTTTCTTGAAAAATTTCAAAACCTAAGATCGACAGGGCGGCAAGGAGCGTTCACTTATCCTAATATGCACAGCGCTATGCGTATGGGCGCGGATGCTGTGCACGAACTTTTTCCTGAATAAATAGACTAAGAGACTCATGCCACGTTGCCCGATTGCTGATGTTGAAACGTATAAGACTCCAGAGTTCGATGACGAACGAGGGTGTTTTCAATCCATACTCGCAGACCGTATTCACTCGGATATACCGGATGTGACACACTGGAGAGAGGTCAATTTAAGTAGAACGAAGAAAGGTGTATTGAGAGGGCTTCATATGCAATCTCCTCATACTCAGGCGAAGCTCCTAACGGTCTTAGAAGGGAGCATCTGGGATGTTATAGTAGATCTCCGTGAAGAGTCTTCGACCTATGGATTTTGGTGTTATTACATGCTCTCTGCGGATGGCCCGAGGAATCAGATCTTCATTCCATCTGGATGTGCTCATGGCTTTTGCACGCCGGATACTTCAGCGACTGTCATGTATCTAACAGATCAGCCTTGGGCTCCAGATAGTGAAATGACCTTGTCTTGGAATGATCCTGAGATGGGGATTCCATGGCCGATCGATTCTCCTATCTTGAGTGCTAAAGATACAGAAGGAATCAGTCTAGAAGAGCTTAAGGCAAAGCTTTTGGAGAAGTAGGCGATTTGATTTGCTCAGATTCTAGCAGATCTTTGCGCTTACTTTTTAAAGCATCTTCTAAGCTATGCAAAACTCCTTTGAGTTCATGCTGCTCAGCTGAAGTGAGTCCTTCGGGATCAAATCGTGTTTTCTGGTGGAGTCGAATGGCATTGGGCAGCATCTGATCAATCTCAGGATCCCGACCGAGCAGAGCGCTTGCCCATACGCTGAGAGGTTCACTTTCAGTTCGCGGTGGGAGAATTTTAGAGATGGTTTTTTCTAAAGTGGCAAGTGCTAGCGGTGTGCTTCCGCGATTTATTTGACGCCTTTGGCCTGCTTTTCTTGCTCTGTAGAGACGTATAGCAATCCAGGCGCCGATGATTGCGATGAGGCTACTAAAAATTTGGTAGACACGAGTTTGGTTTTCAGGGCTTGTTCGCCAGAGGATCGCGTCTTCACGCTTCTTTTGGAACCAGTCAGAGAGGGCTGATTGCTTGCCAATACTGGCTGTATCTATAGCGATCCAGCCTGCTGGAGTGAGGTCTGCATCGATCCACTTTCCTTTTCCCCATTTTCCATTTTCATCTGGTCGGCCGGTGTAGACGCGGCTCCATGCGTGTGCGTGATTTCCACGCATGATGTAGCTATTAGCAGTGCTGCCTTTTTCATCTACGGCAAAGCCGACGGCATAACGAGAAGGGAAACCTAACTCGCGCATGATGAGAGTGGTGGCCGTTGCAAAGTATTCGCAATGACCCTCACGTGTTTTCGTCAGAAAGTCAGTGAGAGCAGACTCTTTTCCATTCTTGATCTTTAGATGAGTGGAGTAGGTGAATTCTTTAGAAAAGAAACGTCTGAGCTGGAGAATCGCTAGCTGTAGGGGCAGTCCTTTAAGTTGAGCTTCTTGTATGACTTGGCGGAGAGCTTGGCGTTCCTTAGGTGGGACTTTGAGGTCTAAAAATTCATGTTCGACGTTTTCTGAGATCGGTTTAGCTTTAGTGTTTTGAAAAAAATCAGTGACCTCACTCACTGTTGATTCTGGAATCACTTTATCGAGCAAGGTGCCTTCGATGGCTTTTTGAATGCTTTCGTCGATTTCTTTGATTTTCTTTTTCCTAGAGCGGCGTTCATTTGGAAAAACTCGGGTCTTGTAAGGAGGCTTTTCTAGTCGACTCGAATTCCCAAAGTAAGCTGTATACTCGACGACGTTTGCTTCCGGGTTCTCAA
>CALFDI010000337.1 GCA_937952875.1 uncultured Verrucomicrobiales bacterium | reverse complement strand
GAGTCGCATCATCTGTGCTGACTTTTGCCGAGAGGCTAGAGCCGCCTAGCGCATTTTCGAGGCGATCGATGCCAAACTCCAGGACCTTGAGCCGCTCTATGATCTCAGCATTTGGATCAGCTGGTTTTTGAAAAATCGCTTCTAAGCGCGGATCCGCTGGCTCGCCAGGGAGAAGTCTAGTAGAGAGCTTAAGGCCATAGGTGCGGAGTCCGTCATTCAGGGACTCAACCACAGCGCTCGATGCATATTCCTGAGAGCGTAGCCCTTTGAGATAGGCATCTTGATCTGAAATGCTGCGGCGGCTGATGTCTGCCTGTCTCCGCTTCGTTAGGAGTTCTGCTTGCAGGGTTGTAAGCTCCTTCGAGAGTGCCTGGCGCTCATTAGATTGCTTCTCTCGCTGAGCTGTTAGAGTGTTTTGTGCCGTTTTTAAGTCGCTTAAGACCTCTTTCTCCAACGAACTCTGGGCCTGGACAGAAGTGCAGGTAATGGAAAGCACCGCACATAGAATAAGACGAATGATCATTTTGAGACGTTCTGGAGAGGGACACTAAAGTATGCGGACGGAGTCTCTTTTGCTTGGATGGCAAAAGCTTTTTCTAGCTCATCGGCGAGTTCATTCCGCTCAGTGAAAGTCCAGCCATTCTGGCCTGGAAGAGCGATTCCTGCCTTTTCCCCTGCGAGGAAGTAAGCGCGGCTGAGGCCGAAATACATCACGTTTGCGTGGTAGTTCGTATCACCTAGAGTGATTTCTTGCTGCTCTATGACAAATCCGCGGTTGAAGCTTTCAGCATCTTGTAAAACGCGAACGATTGAGCGAAAGGCGCTATCAGCATTCGTGTTCGTCACCTTCTTTGCGAGAATAGCGCTTTGGTCGAGCAGTTGATCTTGCAAAGGTTCAGGGAAGCGCGAGATGAGAGATGTCACCCTCGGCCGTAATTGATTCAGATAAGAAATGAGCGCGCGTCTCGCCTCCTCGGAAGCAGTGATCTTAGACTTCAGCTCTTCCGCCTCAGTATCGATGAGTGAAGCATTTTTTCCAGCCTTGCTGAGTTCCTCTTGGAGAAGGCTAAGCTCTTTTTGATACAGACTGAGTAACTGGCTGAGATGGGTGTTTTCTTCCTGCCATTGAGTGGCTTCAGAGGCGATGAGGCGTTCAGTATGTAGCCACTGGGAGACAATGTCTTGGTCTGATACAGTCTTTTGCTCAGATGGAGCATCCTGAGCAGACAGGGATATCAATGCGCAGCCAAACGTAAGCACTGTAATTTTGAGAGGTTTGAAGCGAAATATTTTCAAATCTAATTTTGGAAAGAAACAACTAAGGGCGCTTATCGGATCCGCATGGATCCTGCTAATGAGAATAGTTCTCATTAGCGTCATGGCCTTCAAAAAGCAAGAGCGTGTCCATTTATTTTAAAAATAAGGAGGCTCCTGCACATCCATGTCAAAAAAGGGCGCTGTGATTCAAAGAGGTGATAGATATCATTGTTATATATGGAGCATATATTGTAGACATGTGTTTTTGTTTGTCTTAAGTATCATTGAATTGTATAACGTATATGAAAATTGAAATATCTAAATTAGGTGTTGTTGCTGCAGGTCTGTTTGTTTTAGCACCTGTTGCCGAAGCAGTAACTATTCAGCTCACGCAAAATACTCTGAATAACCCAACGAGAGCAGAATTGTTAGCAGGTCATGTTGTGAATGATTTTGGGAATATCGCAGGCCTTACATTAACCGTCACTGCAGAAGGGAATCATACGAATGCCTCGGCTCAAATAGGAGGCATGCAGTTTACAAATGCGGTTCCTACTGCAAATAATACGTCTTTTGCTCGTTATACTTTTGACTTCTCAAGCACAGGGGCTGCTGAAGTCTTAGGGCTCACGGTATTGAGTAATAACAATATTTTTTCTCGTAACACCTCTAGCACAGGCTTTCAGGCGAGGGAGAGAGTTCAGATCGGAGTGACAGGAGGAGTGTTTGATCAGATTATTCCTAACCCTGGCGGTCAGACTGGTCAGCTTCAAGTGAATGGCGCTGGCACGAACAGCGGGTCTATCGGCATCAACTTGCCGACACAACAGCAAGCCGCCTTTGATACGAGTGGCTTTACCGCCGTGGCTTCAGGCTCCCAGATAACCAGATTAACATACGAGTATGATCTGGTGGGAGTGCAGAATGGAGGGCAAGCCCCGCCGAGTCTGGAGACGAATCAACCGTTTCAAGTGTCAATTGAAGTTGTTCCTGAGCCTTCATCTACTGGACTCCTGATGCTAGCAAGCGTGATGTTGCTCGGTTACCGTAAGAAATAGACGCTAATGATATGTCTGTGTTAGATGAAGTGGGTTGACTTCTATTTGGTTTGTTTAGTTTAATTTCGATGAACTACTAAATAATCCTGATATCCGGAGATAAAGGGCTCTTCTTTCAATAAGCCCATGATAGCCTTAATCACCTACGGGGCAGTGCAGTTCATCTGATGGAGGTGAAGTCAGAATCACTCTTCATAATTGACTTCGAGACGATAGAAGGCTTTCCCACCGCTAGGTGGGTTAGAGTCAGTATAAGGTGAAGTGGGTGGAGTCGCACTTGGTCCATAGATAACATCTGTAAATCCACTTAGGTCTGTTGTGCGGGTGATGCTCCAACGCGTCTCTGGTCTGGCATCTGGATTCGTGCCAAATGTGAGCCTTCCGCTGTTATCAATTCTGACATTCCGTTCATTCCCTGGATCGGATACATCGGGATCTGTTCCTAATGCTTGCTCTAGGCCGAAGATATTTCCATCCAGATCATCATCTTCATTCCACAGAATTTCTAAGTCTAAAAATTCGTGAGCCCCGAGATCGATTTGACTGATGATTCTAGGATTCAGGACGACATCTACATCGAGTGGATTGAAAGAATCAGTGCCTTTATCTCGGAGAAATGAATCGGCTGGGATTGCGAGGTCTCCACCTACCTGAGGTGCGGCAAGCGGATTACTCGGTGATAGGAAGTCTGGATCGTTTGCGCTCACAGTTCCATTAAAGTTTCCCGTGCTCTGGCTATCTCCATTAGCAGCTGAGGATGTGCCGTTCCAGCCCTGGATGAGGCAGTTAATGTAGCGAGGATTCGATGGCTGAGCGCCACTTTCCAAGATTTCTATATTCGCAGCGAGCCCACTGAGGCTGCCGTCTTCAGCATTGTTCCAGATGACTGTATTGAGAAGAATAGGAGAGCTTTGATCCACCATGAATCCGCCTCCGCCATCTTCGGCGTGATTCCCCTGAATACTACAGTTGATATAAGTAGAGTTCGCGCTTGTAGTATAAATGCCTCCACCTAGCCCTCCAGCAAAGTTCCCTTGGAAGACACAATTGATCAGTTCACGACCTATATTCTCTAATCCCGATGAGTTATTTACGTTCCCAACGTTTATAATATTGATACCACCTCCATTCTTGGCGGCGGTATTCCCTCTAAAGATACAGTTATGCATGTTTGTATCTGCGTTAGAGCCTATTTGGACGGCCCCTCCGTCTCGAGTCGCTTCGTTGGAAATAAACTCACATTCGAAGAATCGAGAGTTGCCGGAACTCGTGGTCATGATTGCTCCACCTGTTAATGATTTATTTAATCGGAAAAGGCATCTGAGAGCATTCACCTCACCGTCACGATGATGTAATGCTCCGGCCTCTGCACCTGATTGATTATGCTCGAAGATGCAGTCGATGAATTGAGCGGCAACGATGGAGTTATCTTCAGATGAAGTGAAGGTTCTCCTCGTGGTAAAGACGCCTCCATTTTTTAGCGCAGAGTTGTTCCGGAAAATACAATTTTTCACAATTCCAGCATAACTTTGCATTCTCATAGCCCCACCGGATGAGAAGAAAAAGAGGGTGGGGGTCTCAATGGCAGTTCCGCCTTCTACAATGAAACCGTCTAACACGGTCAGCGGGCTAAGATTTGAGCCCGTGATAATGTTGATGGAATTGTCACTCCTATTATTCGTCGAGTAGATTCCTGCGCCGGTTGGTGTAGATGGATCATTTCCGCTGAGGTCTCCAGAGAGAATGGTCGGATGAGCCTCTACATCTCCGAGTGCCCCTTCAGGCTCTGTCCCTTGGAATCCTCCATAGAGGGATACGCCTTCTTTCAGCACAAATGAGTCTGTGATTTCCGTTCCTGGCAGATATGTTCCTTCTGCGACGAGAATTTTATCTCCTTCGTCAGCAGCAGCTAAGGCCATTTGAAGATCGGGATATGCTGTATTCCAGCTCAGACCATCAGGGTTAGGCCCAGTCTGATCCTGATCCACATAGAGAGTCTCCGCATGGCCCACTAAGGGAAGGAACAGTAGGCTGAACAGGTGCAGTGTTTTCATTGTATTGGCAGACTATCGACAGTCTAACAATTCGCAATGACTATAAATGCCGTTCTTTCATCACTTGCGAGTAGGCATGATGGTGAGGCGTCGCGTCTAAGCCATTTCAACTCGCTGCATGATCTGAGTGATCTTTCTGTGAAGGGCATTGCAATTCCGTAGGCGCTACGTTTTCTTCGTCGCAGTTATGGCGATTCGATATTTTCAAGGTGGTATGGTGGCATCCGAGGCGGGCGATCCAGTCCGGGCAGATGTGATTATAGAGGCAGGAGAAATCACGGCTGTTGGTGAAAATCTAGACGTCCCAGAAGGAGCCGAGGTTCACGATGTGACAGGAAAAATTATCTCACCAGGAATGTTCGATGCCCATGTTCACATGCGCGAGCCGGGGCAGGAGGCCAAAGAAACGATTAAGTCGGGCTCAGAAGCTGCCATTAATGGAGGAATTACTGGTGTGTGTCTCATGCCAAATACGGCTCCAGCGATTGATTCTTCACAGATGGTCAAGCTGGTGGCGGAGATCGCTGAGCGAGATTCTCGCATTCCGATCTATACGTCTGGCTGCATCACGAAGGGACGCATTGGTGAAGAACTCGCAGGCATAGATGGTATGCGTGAGGCCGGCGTGGTGATGCTCACAGATGATGGTGATGGGGTGCAGGATCCAGCCCTGCTCCGCACAGCTATGGAGTATGCGACTGGTCTCGATGAGAAACTTTTCTTCGCTAGCCACTGCGAAATCGATGAGCTGTCTGGTCCTCGTGCGCTCAATGAAGGAGCTGTGAGTGATCGCCTCGGTATCCAAGGAAGTCCCGCATGCTCTGAGGAGATTTGCATGGACAGAGATATACGTCTTGCGCATTCCGTAGGGGCACGCCTTCACATTCAGCATGTCTCATCTCGCATCGGCATGGAGACGATTCGCTGGTGGCAGAGTATGGGGGCGCGTGTGACTGGTGAGGTCTGTCCGCATCACCTCCTCTTTGCAGACGAGGATATTGGCGAGTTTGATACGCATTATAAAATGAATCCGCCTCTGAGGACACGTGCGGACAATGAAGCGCTGGTGCAGGGCCTGATTGATGGGGTCTTTTCCCTGATATCGACGGATCACGCTCCGCATACACCCTTTGAGAAGGCTCAGGACTTCGTCAATGCGCCGAATGGAATCACGGGTCTCGATACTGCTCTCGTGTCTCTGTTTCATCACTTTGTCGAGCCAGGCCGCTTCGGCTGGGATCTTCTGGTGAAGCGGTTTTCCGCTGAGCCGCGCCGTATGATGCACCTTCCAGTCGCTGAAGTGACCGTAGGAAAGCCTGCGGACCTGATCGTGTTCGATCCGAATGGTGAGTCCACATTCACCGCTGAGTTTATGCAGTCGAAGAGTCAGAATACGCCATTTCTCGATAAAACTCTTAAAGGGCGCGTCGATATGGTCGTGCTCGGAGATGAGGTTTTACTCGATCGCTAGACGCTCATGGATGACGGTATCGAAGAAGTTCAAAAAGACTGGTTCAACAAGTT
>CALFDI010000336.1 GCA_937952875.1 uncultured Verrucomicrobiales bacterium | reverse complement strand
AATACGTCATCGATCTCGGGAAGAAGCTAGCCCCCATGTCACAAGACCGCCAGACCGACGATAAGCTCATAAAGGGCTGCCAGTCACAGGTCTGGCTCGATGCTGACTTTAACGGCGAAGTCATCACTTTCCTCGCAGATTCCGACTCAGTGATTACAAAGGGAATGATCGCCCTTTTTATCCGAACAATGGATGGGGCGACACCAGATGAGATACTCGCTGCTGATATGAGTTTCGTCGAAAAAACTGGCCTGAAGGAACATCTCGCACCGACACGTGCGAATGCGCTGAACCTCATGACAGCTCAGATGAAAAAGCACGCTGTCGAATTCGCATCCAAGGACTCAGTCTAGACGCGCTCGCTGAGTGAATTAGAGCAGGCTTTGCACCTCTTCATCAGTGGGAAAAGGGTAAGCTGATCCGACTTGCTTCGAATAAATCACGGCACCATTTTGGCGAATATCAAAAATACCGCCTCCACCTTCGACTAAGGTCACAGGACTTCCTGTTTGCTTTTCGATCACTGCAGCCACACGGACCGCATCAGGTTTATAATTTCACTGCATGCAGAACTCGATTTCGTATTCCATGCTGGAAGAGTAACGAGGCTAATGCCTGTGAGAAAAGCGTAAAGGCGCTCACTTTCCTCCGCACCCGATCAAGAGCTGTGCAATAGTATTAATATGTGCTTTAAAGGCAAAGTGCTTCAAGAAACTGCCATACAAGTCGCACAGCGACTCATCGACAACGGTCACGACGCCTTCTTCGCTGGAGGCTGCGTGCGCGATCAGTTACTCGGCCGATCCCCCAAAGACTACGACATTGCGACATCCGCACGTCCAGATGAGGTTCTCGCTCTTTTCCCAAAAGCAGATGCCATCGGTGCTCACTTCGGCGTTATCTTGGTGAAAGAACATGGCTTTCATTTCGAGATCGCGACCTTCCGCACAGATGGGTCCTATGCCGATGGCAGAAAGCCTGAGTCCGTCACATTTTCAACGGCTCCAGAAGATGCCAAGCGTAGGGACTTCACAGTCAACGGACTTTTCCAGAATCCTCTCACAGGAGAGGTCATCGACTATGTAAATGGACGAGCAGACCTAGAGGCTAAAACTTTGCAAGCCATAGGAAATCCTGCAGAACGGTTTGCTGAAGACTCTCTCCGCCTGATGCGAGCCATTCGCTTCTCTATCGTTCTAGACTTCGAAATCGATCCCGCCACTTCTGATGCAATCAAGGCGAATGCTGCAGGACTCGCGCGGATCAGCCCAGAGCGTATTCGTGATGAGTTCGATAAGATCATGACTTCCCCTCGCCGCGCTGCGGGTGTGAGATCTCTAGTAGATCACGGACTCATGACTCACATCATTCCAGAAATCCTCCAGCTCATTGGCTGCGAACAGCCTCCACAGTGGCATCCGGAAGGCGATGTCTTCGAACACACCTGCATCGCTCTCGATTTACTAGGTGAGCAGGAAAGCGTGACACAATGCCTCGCCGTCTTACTTCACGATATAGGAAAGCCTCCGACTCAGACCTTCGACGAAGCAGATCAACGCATCCGCTTTAATGGGCATGACGGCGTTGGCGCAGAAATGTCAGAATCCATATTACGCCGTCTCAAATACCCTAACAAGGTTATCGAACATGTGAGCTGGATCGTGAATCGCCACATGCAGTTCATGAATGTGCAGAATATGCGCACCGCAAAAGTAAAGCGCTTCATGTCATCTGATGTTTTTGAGCTAGAAATGGAGCTTCACCGTGTCGACTGCGCCAGCAGCAATGGCTTTACTGAGAACTACGATTACCTTCGTAAAAAGGCCGAAGATTTTGCAAACGAACCTCTCATTCCTGCCCCACTCATCAATGGCAAAGATCTCATCGATCGTGGACTACGCCCATCTCCTCAATTTAAGCAGATCTTAAACACCATTCAGACAGAGCAACTCGAGAACCGCCTCACCACGCGCGAAGAAGCCATCGAGTATCTTGAGAAGCACTGTCTTCACCTCGAGTAAAAAAATCAGACTCTGACTCATAGTTACGCTCAGCCTTTATGGGTAACAGAAGGATTATCGCTGGAATTCTCACTCGTCATGAGTCACTGTCGGGGCGATTCACCGCCCGATGAATAGAAGCAATTTCTTGCATAGAATTCTGCTCTATCCCGCGTATATTTCCTTCATATCATGGTCCCAACCGAAATCACCGATCCTATCAATGCTGAGATCCTCAAAGTCTCAGAAGATCTTATCTCAGGCTTTCAAGAACAGCCCTTTCACTGCATCTCTCAGGAATCAGGAGTTCCACTCGAGACCGTTCTTGAGCGGATCAAGGCCATGCTGGAAGCTGGAGTCATTCGCCGTGTGCGGCAGACCCTCCTCTCAACAAAGCTCGCGCATGGAGCCCTTGTGGCCTGGGCGCTCCCTGAAGAAAGGATCAACTCAGCCTTTGACTTCATGTCTAAAAACGACCCTTTTTCTGGGCACGTCGTCCTCCGCACCACAGATCACGACATTTCTGGATCGAATTACCGCCTCTGGACGACCTTAAAAGTCCCCCAAGGTGAGTCTTTAGAAGAACACGCCTCAGTGCTAAAGCGCATCGTTGGTGCTGATGAATTCATCCTCATGCCTGCTAACGGAGTCTTTACACTCGGCGTCGGCCATATGCGCCGCCGCGATCTCGGCCCAGGAGCTAAGACAGATGAGCCAGGGAGAATGATGACAACGACAGTCGTTGATCTCAACGAAGAGGAATGGGCTGTCTTACTCGCACTCAAAGAAGAGCT
>CALFDI010000335.1 GCA_937952875.1 uncultured Verrucomicrobiales bacterium | reverse complement strand
CATCTTTGTAGACAGTTGCATGGTATGTTGCTCCTTCATCTAGGAAATCGAACTTGATAGGGAAGTCCCCACCTTTTTCATTACAAGCTGTGCCAATGAACCACTTATTTCCATTTCTACGAGCTGTCGTAATATGGCTGCCGATCTCGCCATGTAAGACGTGAGACTCATCCCAGGTGAGAGGCATTTTCTCGATAAATGTGAAGAGGTCAGCTTTCGCTTCATAAGCCTCTGGAATATCTGGTAAGATAGAAACAGCGGCAAATGAGATAAGTGTGCGTGCT
The DNA here is from genome assembly GCA_937952875.1 of uncultured Verrucomicrobiales bacterium. Classification (GTDB taxonomy): domain Bacteria; phylum Verrucomicrobiota; class Verrucomicrobiia; order Verrucomicrobiales; family Akkermansiaceae; genus CALFDI01. Next base: position 3,625 of record CALFDI010000335.1, on the reverse strand, counting down.
GTCTCAGCAACGACTGTAGTATTCACTTTCTGAAAGATTCGTGGGCGGGCTTCTGTCGCTCCTTCGATCGCGTAGAGACCATTGGCCATATCGAGAGAGCCAGTTAGACCGTTTACGAACATTGTCGTTACGAAGTGACGCGGGCCGAATGCACGCTTGGCATCTGACTGAGCATGGCAGAATTCACGCGTCACATAGTTCGGGTATGTGCGCTCATCTCCACTGCCGGGAATAGGGCCGTCATGGAAGTTACAGATTAGTTTATACTTCGCACACAGACGGACGATCTCACGAGTATGAGCGACTTTTTTATCTCCATTTGTCGCCATGAATCCATACTTGATACCGGCGGCACCCCACTTCTGGTATGTGGCTAAGGTCTTTTCGAAGTCATAGTTAATTCGGGCTTTATCATTGATGTAGAGAATAATCCCAACACCTTTCTCATTCGCATACTTAATAAGACCAGGCACATCGATAGGTTCTTCCCAGTCGGCTGGTGCAGGTGCACGGACGATGTGACCATCTTCTTCTTGGAAGAGAAGGTGATCACGTGACTTGGTAGGGTCCATATCAGGATCGAACTCAGGTCCATACCAGTTAGCATCCAGCATGAGGTAGCGCACATTTTCCTTCTTTGCAGCAAAGTCGACAAACCGACGCCATGACTTCATATCAAGGTCGTAAACAAAGCCATCTGGAGCAGTCGCGCCCCATGCACGCCAGTCCCAAAGAGTAAATCCTGGCTTGATCCATGAGGTGTCAGAAATTCTGTTAGGTGGATTGAGATTATTGAGTATTGGGCTGGTCACAAGGTCACCAGGCTTCTTAGCGAGTGAGATAACACGCCATGAGGAGTGTGACTTGCCGCTAAATGTGCCTACTGCGCTTGGGCTATTACTCGTGTAAAAGTGATTGCCTTCTTTCTTATGAATGGAGAAGGGATACTGATTATAGATTCCAGCCTCGATCACCGCGACGTAGAGGTCATCTTTAACCTTTAAAGTCATCGGTTGCTGAATGCGCTGACCACTCTTCCATGCTCCGAGTTTGACTGGTCCGATATTTGGCTTTTCTCCGTTGGCTGCCCAGAAAGTATGATCTCCTGTGAAATTTAGGCCAGTCCGGTCATGGATTTTATTTCCCAGAAGCTTCGGAGAATAATGGTATCGGAGTGCGATAGCGTCATTGTATACGCGGGCTTCTACTCTGACGTCAGAGACTCCTCCCTTCGAGAGTTTCCATAGGCCTTTGGTGTAATGATTTGTGACTTCAGACTGCTGTCCCCAGACTGGTTTATACACACTCTTCTCTTCTTCTTCGGAGAATAAGGCACTGTCAAAAATGAGAGTCTTGGGGGCACGAATATCAATGTGGCTATTATCGACAATCGTGGAGCCATGGTATCTAGCTGACCAGTAGGGAACTCCACCTTTGAGTGTAAGCGTTAAGGAGGTGTTCTTATCAGGCGAGACGATGTCCACTGCCTGAGCGGCTAGCGTAGTGGCGGCTAGCACAGCCAGTGTAGGAAGGAATTTCTGAATCATAAACTGTTTAGATTATAACGGTAATAAATAGGCATTTCATACAATAGATACAGGAAAAATCCTGCCTTTCTGCTAGAATGTTTCGATTTAGAAATTTTTTTCTCTCAGGTCACTTGGAGTGGGTATTGCAGCCACTCTGAAAGACTTCTTCGAGCAGAGCTGTATTTCTCTGCGATCTAGCGAGCTTAGAGCATCATCGCAAATGAGATTTTCTAAAACTAGCCATTACCCTTCACTCGAATCGATTTTATGAATTACGTGACACTTGGATTGAGCGCTTTTTTGCTCAACGTAGCGAATGCAGAGACTGCGACATTTGAGCATCCTCCTCATTCTGACCTCTCTTATAACAAGCGATATACTGAAAATGCATTGGCACCGATGAGAGAGCCTGGGAAGCAGTTCTATGTTTCCGCGCTGTCTGGGAAAGATTCACATCCAGGAACAAAGGCGCAGCCTTTCCAGTCTCTAGAAGCGGCACGTGATGCGATTCGACTACTGAAGAAATCGGGCGGTCTTCCGAAGGGTGGAGTAGAGGTATTAATAGATGCGGGAGAGTATGTGGTCACAGAGACTCTTACTTTCACTGAGGAGGACTCCGGGACAGAAGACAGCCCGATTGTTTGGAAGGGTGTCGATAAAGACCAGGTTATCTTAAGCGGAGGTATTCAGCTCGATTCTCAGCTTTTTTCCAAAGTCTCTGATCCTACTATTCTCGAAGATCTTCATGCAGAAGCTCAGGGCCAAGTTCTCAGCTATGATGTAACGTCGCCTGATATCCAGAAATCTCTTTTAAATGGTGCAGGGAACTACGGCCATCTTTCCATGGATGGTCACATTCTACCGCTGGCGCAGTGGCCGAACCGAGGGTATCACCACATAGACGAGATCTTTGATAAAGGGCCCGTCACACGTTGGATGAAGCCAGGGGAGAAGCCTCCACAGTATAGCCTGAAGAATCCATCTGGAGGAAAATTTACATTTCGTGAAAGCCTCCCGCCTAAAGTGGTCAGTGAATACGCCCGCACCCGCGATATGACTCTTGAAGGGTATTTCCACAACGATTGGTATTTCCAAAAAGAACGAGTAGGCGATATTGAAGATGGCGTTTTTCAATTACTCAAACACACGCGCTACGGCATAGCGAATCATATCAAAGGGATGCCTCGTCGCGTGCGGATTACAAATGTGTTGTGCGAACTCGATGAGCCCGGAGAGTGGTATTTTGATCGCCAGCGGCAAAAGCTATTTGTCTGGCCGATTGAAGGGTTTGACCCTGCTAAGAGCGTTGTCACGACACCAGGCGGCCCCATACTTATAGAAGCCGAGAATACGAGTTATCTGACTTTCCGAGATGTGACAGTTGAAAATACTGGAAATCTCGCAATTTCGATAGAAGGGGGGCGCTATAACCTCATTGCGAACTCTGTGATTAGAAATGGTGTAGGGCGCGGCGTGAGAATCACTGATGGACAATACAATGGAATCACAGGGTCTGACTTTTATGGTCTCTTAGGAGCATTCAATATCTCAGGAGGTGATGAAAGGACGCTGGAGAGGTGCTATAACTTCGCTACGAATAATCATGTGCATAGCTGCCGTAGCCGTGGATATGGAATGATCGGCCTCAATGGAGTGGGCATCTACTTCGCTCATAATCTACTACACGATATGAATGGAGCAGTCTCATTCAGGACGATCGATCTTCTGATGGAATTTAATGAATTCTATAATATTGGTTACGAGATGGGGGATTTCAATGTCGCGTATTGTGGGGCTAAGTGGCATACTGTGAATAACGTAGTTCGATATAACTTCGTGCACCACCTCATAGAGCCGGGAGGGCATCCGATCGCAGCATTTCGGAACGATGACGGTGGAGCCGGCTTAAAAATTTACGGCAATGTTATGTATCGCACTGGGCGCGCAGCAGCTCAGTTCCATGGTCCTGCGAATGAACTGCAGAATAATATAGCGCTGAATATGCCTATATTTTGGTGGACTTTGAGAAAACCAGTTTTAGAGAAAGATGTCGAAGGTGCGTGGGAGCGTCTTTCACGATTTGGGCGTGATTATCC
>CALFDI010000334.1 GCA_937952875.1 uncultured Verrucomicrobiales bacterium | reverse complement strand
CGGAAACCCGTCGCCTCTGGAGGAACATATGCTGCTAACTGGCCATTCACTAAACTGAGGCTATTCTTATCAAGAACCTGAAATGAAGCAGGTCCTTGCACTTCGACATCCACTCCACTCGCCATTGCAAAAGCAAGTCGGCTGCTCTTTAAATGAATTGTCTGGTTTTGTTTAAGAAGTGCTCCGACTTGAAACCTCTCTTCACTCTCATCAATTTTTGTGACCGTTGCATGAGATTGATTTGATTTTTCACGCAAGGTCCTAGGGATCAAAACAAAGGCTAAAATTGCAGCAATTCCCGCAACGAAGGTAAGGATATAAGGACGGCGGGAACTTTTTTGTGATGGCAGTTCTGAGAGCCAAGCTGTTTTGCCATCTTGAGAAGACTCAAGCAAAAGCTCGTGAATCTCTATTACGTCGAGATAATATGCCAAAGCGGCATCATCTTTTTTCAGAGCCTGCTTCAGACTTCTCGTTTCTTCATCTGAAATGGAGTCGTCGAGTAACTTAGAAATCCATTCGTCTAACTGTATGTCATTCATAGTTGTGTCTCTGTTGTGAAACGTTGGTTGATACATTCGCGAAGGCCACGGCGCACGCGTTCTAAAAGTTTGCAAACCGCAGCATATGTTCGGCCATGTTTTTTAGCAAAGTCGATCAGAGGTTCATTGTGAACATAACGATGGTCAATCAGTGCACGATGTTGGCGCGGGAGTTGGGCTAGACAAGAACTGAGAGCCTCTTTACGCGCCTCTAGATTATTCCAGCGATCAGTTGTGGAGTTTACTAGACGTTCTAAAAGCTCATCGTCAAATGCGAGGAGTCGATTCCGTTGGCTCCGCTCTCTCCAAGCCATGACTTGAAAACGTGCAATCGTCGAAGCCCAAGCATTGAAATTTGAGCCGATCTCGAAGGTATGCCGTTTTCTCCAAATGACTAAATTTGTCTCTTGAAGAATATCATCAAGATCTGGGCATCGTGGAGCCATGCTTCGGATAATCATTCTTAAAACCCCCTGTTGCTGGGCAATAAGAGCCATGATTTCCTCTTCTTCCTCCTTTGTGAGCCGTTCTGCCATTACTTACTAATAGGTTAATTTTGAGACTCATGACAAAAAACTTACATTTTCAGCCGAGTCTATTGAGGAAAGAGGCATGGGAATCGTAAAATTCAATGAAGTGAATGCATGAGAGCTGTTAGAGCTCTTCGAGGGAGTCGGTAAATTCTGTGTTTAGGAGATGCTCTGTGCTGCTCGTTGATGGGGCAGGGCTAGGCCCTCAAAGAGGCGTTTTTTGGAGGTGGAATGCTGAGCCATAAGAGAGATCGTTTGGAATGCGGTTAGCGCCGACGTGTGAGTGGAACTATGGCGATTCGATTCTTCAATTCAAGGCCGGCAAAGGTGTATGGGCTAATCGGGTGTATAGGAATTACCTATTGCTCATGCATTTGGTGAATCTTTTCCGATAGACAGTGTAGAGAAGTCTCTTAAGGTCTACGAATCGCAGAACTTGCGATACTTTTACAACACCCATTTATAAAAAACTATGTCTCAAGAAGGTAAATGCCCAGTCATGCATGGCTCGAAGGAATCATCAATTGCTTGGAAAGGTATGACAAATGATACGTGGTGGCCGAATAAGCTACGCGTTGACATGTTGCATCAGCACTCAGCTATGTCAGACCCGATGGAGGATGATTTCGACTACATTGAGGAGTTTAAGTCATTAGACTACGAGGCATTGAAAGCGGATCTCACAGCACTCATGACGGATTCGCAGGACTGGTGGCCAGCTGACTATGGTCATTACGGCCCGTTTTTCATCCGTCTCGCATGGCACTCGGCAGGGACTTACCGCACAGGCGACGGCCGCGGTGGATCTACATCTGGTTCGCATCGTTTCGCACCACTCAATAGCTGGCCTGATAATGGGAACTTAGATAAAGCCCGTCGCCTTTTATGGCCTATTAAGCAGAAATACGGTCGCAAGATTTCTTGGGCAGATCTCATGGTGTTGGTTGGAAATGTTGCTCTAGAGAGTATGGGCTTCAAGACCTTCGGCTTTGCTGGAGGCCGTGTCGATACATGGGAGCCTGAGCAAGACATCTACTGGGGGCCAGAAAACGAATGGCTAGCAGACAATCGCTACAGCGGAGATCGACAGCTCGAGTATCCACTCGCGGCAGTTCAGATGGGACTCATTTATGTCAATCCAGAAGGGCCGAATGGAAACCCTGATCCGCTGGCTTCAGCAAAAGATATTCGCGAGACATTCGGGCGTATGGCTATGAATGACGAAGAGACAGTCGCTCTCATCGCAGGTGGACATACATTTGGTAAAGCGCACGGAAATGGTAATCCAGACCTTGTGGGACCTGCACCTGAGGGAGCGACTCTCGAGGAACAGGCGCTGGGCTGGAAGAATATGAATGGTTCAGGAAAGGGATTCGATACAGTCACCTCTGGACTAGAGGGGGCATGGACGACTGAGCCTGCCAAATGGGATAACGGATTTTTCGACAATTTATTTAAATACGACTGGGTTCAGACAAAAAGCCCTGCTGGCGCGACTCAATGGATTCCAGCAAATAATGAAATGGCAGACTCTGTGCCAGATGCGCACGATTCTTCTAAGAGCTGGGCTCCGATCATGTTGACCTCCGATTTAGCGCTCAAAGAAGATCCAATCTACGGACCGATTTCTCGCCGTTTTTATGAGAATCCAGATGAGTTCGCAGAAGTGTTCGCTAGAGCGTGGTATAAGCTGCTTCACCGAGATATGGGGCCGATTCAGTGTCTCCATGGGCCAGAAGTCGCGCCAGAACAGCTCTGGCAGGATCCGATTCCTACAGCTGACTACGAGCTCATTGATGCTGCAGATGTCGCATCGCTCAAGGAAGCTATTCTCAAGACAGATCTCACCGTTTCTCAGCTCGTTTCCACTGCATGGGCATCTGCATCTACATACCGTGGATCAGATCGCCGGGGAGGGGCAAATGGTGCGCGCATACGCCTAGCTCCTCAGAAGTTCTGGGAAGTTAATAATCCAGCGCAGCTTGCGACAGTGATTGGAACACTCGAGAAGGTTCAGTCTGACTTTAATACTGCTCAGTCAGGAGGAAAGAAAGTCTCTCTCGCGGATCTCATCGTTCTAGGTGGGTGTGCTGCTATCGAAGCTGCAGCAGGGAAGGCTGGATCTGATGTCGCTGTCCCATTCACGGCAGGGCGCACCGATGCATCTCAAGAGCAGACGGACGTTGAGTCCTTTTCTGTTCTTCAGCCAGCTTACGATGGCTTCCGTAATTACGTAGGTAAGAAATACGGGTGGTCTGAGGGATCGATGCTGATCGATAAAGCTCAACTCCTGACATTGTCTGCACCAGAAATGGCGGTCTTACTCGGAGGTCTTCGCGTTCTAGGGGCGAATCATGACGGCTCGGATCGAGGTGTCTTCACAGACCGCGTTGGCGTCTTAAGCAACGACTTCTTTACCAATCTCCTCGATATGGGGACAAAGTGGGAGCCCGTCGATGGTGTTGAGGGGCTTTACGATGGTATTGACTACGAGACAGGTGAGAAGAAATACACAGCAACTGCCACTGATCTTACGATCGGGTCGGATTCTCAGTTGCGTGCAATAGCTGAAGTCTATGGCTGTGGAGATTCTCAAGAGAAGTTCATCACAGACTTCGTCGCAGCTTGGGATAAGGTCATGAACCTCGATCGCTTTGATCTCCTCGCTTAAAGACTAAAAAGAACTCATTCTAGCCCGTCTTTTCTCACAGGAGAAGGCGGGTTTTTTCATCTATCGCATAGACATGTGGCATTTTAGCCCCCGAAGGCTGGATAAGGTGAGTTGACGAGTCACACCTTTGTCCTTCACGTTATCAGTATGAAGTTATCCGTTCTGTCTCCTCTGCTTCTCATGCTATTTCAGGCAGTGTGTCTTGGAATCGAGAAGGAAGATTTACTAGGAAAGTGGGAAACGCGAATTGATGAAAAAAACGAGGAAGGAGTGCTCGTCAGGGCGAGAGAGATTCTCACTTTTCTCGAAGATGGGACGTATACGATCTCTTCAGTTTACACTTCTTCAGTAGAAGGCGAACCGAGACTTGTCACATTGATCGAGGACAAAAGCGGGAAGTGGTCGTTCAAAGACAAGACTCTGAAACAGACGCTCATCTCGACTCAGTTGGATTTCTTCTCATCGTCGATTCCCGAGATGAATCGTAAATCGACTGACCAAGCTCTGCTTTCCACCTTACAGCAAACCGTCTCCTCGACTTTCGTGTCACGAGATGAAAGCTCACTCACATTTGCGAATCCCACGAGCGGTGAAAAGAGCACATTTCATCGCTATAAAAACCGCCACACTGAGCTAATCGCGGATGACCCGACGACGAAAAACCAAGCTCCAGACCCGGAGGGCGAAATGAGGCGATATCTCACACGTGAATTTCTCGCATTTGATGGATTCCGCCCTGCAAAGACATTGCCGACGCTGACTCAGCGTGCAGGAGTGAGTGGTAAGTTGAGATCAAAAGGGGAGGTTCTTGATCGTCTTTTGTGTAACTATGTCGCCACTATGTGGGTGATCATGCCGGAAAAGGCCTTACCGTCTGAGACCATCAAGACATTGATTAAGAGGCTGAAGTTATCGCCACAGATGACGCCTTATGAAAAAGAGGTTCTTGAGACAGAGAGGGCGGCCGCGCCGCAAAAATTTGCCGATTCAATCGGGTGGAAAATGGAAAGTATGAACGCCCTCGCTTGGTCGCTCGGTGCAGACATCATGCTGGAAGTGAATCAGGAGATGATGGGGGAGGTCCGCATGCAAGCGATAGGTAAATTCTTAGAGATCGTCTGGATTAATAAAGACGAGTTCTTGAAGGAAATAGAGCTCAAGCCTCTTAGCGAAGTCCTGCAGGCAGAAGATATTTTCTACTGCGCGCACAATGCTGTCCGTTCTGCCCAGGGCGGGGCTGAAAAAGTCGTGCCCGAAGGCTTTCACCCCATTCTTAATGGTGGAATCATTCATGAAAAGCGACACGTGCTCACGTGGTTGCTCTCGCCGAACGTGAAATGGGGCGACACCGATTTGGGCACTTAGGAAAAATATTTGAGAAAAAATAAAAGGAGCAGACAAAGCTGAGATTCTGAGGCATTGTCATAGTGTAAGATGCAAAAAAGATCTTCTCATAATTCAGCAAATGCCAGTCCTGCCACGGCTTGGAAGAGCTGGATGGACGAGAATAGCCCGCGTCTACTGATGTATGCGCGCCAGCGCACGGTCTCCACAGCTGATGCCGAAGATCTTTTACAAGATGCGATTGTTCGTCTGTGGCATTATCAGGCAGAAAGGGGATATGTGCCACCAGATCTCCCTCTCGCATTTCACACACTTCGCTTTATCACACTTGATTACGGTCGCCGGCGTGAACGCACACATCGCCGTGATAATAAGATCATCGAATTGAATCGCGATGTCGATATGTGGCACGATCCAGCGCTCGAAGATGACGAAGATGCACAGGTCTTACGAAAGGCTGTCGATTCTCTTCCGACTAAGCTGCGCGAAGTCATCACTTTAAAAATCTGGGGTGGACTCACATTCGCTGAAGTCGCCCAATCGCTCGACATTTCTCATAATACCGCAGCCTCCCGCTACCGCTATGCGATGGAGCATCTGGAGCGTAAGCTTAAACCTCTACATTCATCTCGGCATGCCTAAATCTCCATCTCTCGAAGAACGGCTCGCAGCGATTGAGCCACCTAAAGTGACCAGGCAGACACAGGCTGCACTGGAGTCTCTCATCGATGGCTTAGCCGCAGAGCTGCCAGAAGAGCAGTCACTCGAAATGCCTAACCATAAATCTGCCTCAAATGGCGGATGGTGGGGGACTGCAGCAGCTCTCTTCGTTGCCGCACTAGGCGTCACTTCAGCGTTTATGTTTTCATCGAACAAGACAGGGACCGCTAAAGAACTCGTTTCGGTTAATCAGCCGGCGATTCAGCTGGTCGCCATGGAGGACTCGCCCGCAATTATTCGCATAGAAGAAGAAATTCAGGGTGAATCCGTGATTCAAGTCGGTTCAGAATGGCCTGTTCAGTCAAAGCGTTATCGCATCGTGACTGAGCATAAACTCATCGATTCCGTGACAGGCACGGTCATCACAGTGCTAGAGCCGAGTGAACAGCTCGAACTCAGCAACCAACAAATTTTTTAAGAGACTTCCACTATGCGTATTATTCTCGTCACACTACTATGCGCGTTACCTTTTACTTTTGCTCTGACAGCTCAAGAAAAGGTTGTGAAGGCTGTGACGCCTAATAGATCTGCGGCTCAGTTGAAAAGCGATATCGCTCCTCGTGCCAAGGGCACACAACTCGGAGTCGTCGTTGGCAAGCTGCCTAAGTCGCTCTCAGGTCAGCTCGATCTCCCAGACGGTATCGGCTTTCTTGTAAGATCTATTTTAAAAGGGAGCCCTGCTGAAGAAGCCGGCATTCTTAAACATGACGTGCTTGTGAAGCTCGAAGATCAGTGGCTCGTCAATGGCTCTCAGCTAGCGGTTTTGTTAAACATGCGTTCGTCTGGAGAGACTGTAAATTTATCGCTCTACAGAAAGGGGAAGATGGTCACGGTTCCGCTCATGCTTAAGGAGAGTCACTACAATGTGGCATCAGCTGTCCCGGATAGGAACTTCGAAGAACTCCTTCAGCAGAGCCGCTCTCCGATCAAAGTCGCAGACGCGTCTGAGCGAGTCGTTTCTGTAGACTATGCCAAGGGCAAGGTGCAGCTAGGTAGACAGGAGGGCACGCTCTACCTGACTGTGAAGAATACTCAGGGAACCATGATATTTCAGGCCCCTGTCGGAACACCAGAGGATCTCGCTAAAGTGCCTGAGCAATGGAGGATTTTTGTCCCTATTTTGACGAAGGCATTGGACGATTACAAACCTCGTCGTCGCCCAAGAATTGTCCGTCCGAGAATTCCATCCACACCTAATTCTAAGAAATAGCAATAAAAGCTTGGAATTACGTTGCTTTTCCCGCCGGAGCTTAGCACGGTCGCAGCGATGCATCCAGATGTGGAAAAGTTGGTAGAGGCCGGGAGAATACCTCGGGAAGTAGGCGTAGCGCTTTCAACGCTCGCCCCTGGAAAATTTGTGAAACACAAGGCTTGGGGATCAGGTCAAGTGACGTCATGGGATCTTGCAGGAGGCAAGGTATCCATTGATTTCGAAGATAAGCAGGCCCAAGAGATGGGACTTAAGTTCGCCCTGCAAAAGCTCGAAGCCCTTGATGACGGAGACTTTGCCGCACAGCGTGTTGGGCAGCTAGATGAGCTCAAAGTCTTAGCTCAAGACGATCCGATTCAGCTCATTCGTAAGACTATCGAGAGTGCTGGCGGTTCTATGACTGCTGACCAGATCGAGCGCGAACTGAAAGGCAGCGTCGTCGAAGAAAAGGCATACAAAAAGTGGTGGGACGCCACAAAGAAGACTTTGCGTGAAAACCGTGCCGCAGTCGTGCCACCACGCCGCAATGAACTGATCACTATGCGTGATCCTGACGCGAGCCCAGCAAAGACGCTCGTAGAAGATTATGGCCAGGCGCAGACACTCAAGACCCGCATCAAAGCGCTCGATGCCATTCAGTCAGACGTCATCCTCTTTAAAGACGAGCCAGAACTCCTCAAAGAAGTCTTTGAAGATGTCGGAACAACTTCGAAGAAGGCTCTCAAGCTCCACCTCGGTGATGCTCTTAATCTCCTCGCATGTCGCGATGAGGTTGTCGATTCCGTCGAAGGCCTCGAACTGTCAGATACAGACTTCCGCATCGCAGACGTGCTTGCCCGTGAAGGTCAGCGCGTAGCCGGCTCCATCGGTGAAGTGCCAGTCGCTCGCCAAGCTCGTCTCTACGAAGCCTATCCACAAGCATTTGGAGAGACTTGGGTGGATGAGATCCTCCGCGCTCTGGAATCGACTGGTGGCCGTGGTGTCGCCGAGATTGCGAAGCTCTTGAAGAAAGAGGACAAATACGAAGCCCTCGAAGGTCACTTGATCAAGCTCATTGCGAGTCGTTCCGCTACACCAGACGTCCTCATCTGGCTCACTCGCGAGCGTTCAGGCCTCGCAGAGAATGTTTTCTCACTCGAGATCGGCACAGCTGTCTTGAATGCACTCGAGCGTGACTCTCTAGATGATGGACCTCGCCGCGCGAGCCGTCTGCAGAATGTCTTACTCGATGATAAAGAGCTGATTACAGATCTTGTTAAAGATGCTGAAGAACTCGAAGTTCGTCACTTTTCTAAGCGCCTTCTGTCTAATCCAGTCTACCAAGACCTAGACAAGAAGTCCCTCATGGCACGCGTTATCAAGGCTCGCCCAGAAGTCGAAGACGTCGTTGCTGGAGCAGGGGAAGAGCAGGTCGACGAGAGCTTTGTCTCATCATGGGCCTCCATTCAGGCTCGTAAGGATGAGCTAGAAGACATCGTTAAGAACCAGATCCCTCAAAACCGTAAGGACATCCAAGTGGCTAAAGCTCACGGTGACCTTCGAGAGAACTTCGAATACCACGCAGCGAAGTCTCAGCAAGCCGTTCTCATGCGTAAGCAGGGGATGTATGAAAAAGATCTCACGAACGTTCGGGGGACGGACTTTAAAGATGTCGACACATCACTCGTCAATATCGGCACAATCGTCACACTAGAAAATGCTGATGGTGAAGCTGTTTACACTATCCTTGGATCGTGGGATGCCATTCCAGAAGAGAATATCCTTTCTTACCTCTCAGACATTGGAAAAGCCCTCATCGGCAAAGTCGTCGGTGATCAAGTCGAAGTTCATGACTTTAAGACTGATAAAGAAGCGACTTTTACAATTAAGTCCATCGAACCATACGTTAAGTAATTTCATTTTAAAACCTC
>CALFDI010000333.1 GCA_937952875.1 uncultured Verrucomicrobiales bacterium | reverse complement strand
CGAGATCGAGATCAGTGGCCCTGTGAGCGGCACAGCTGGAACAGGTGATGGCTTCTTAGAGTCAAACTACGATATTACCTATGAGTCAGGAGATCTTCTCGTGAATCGTAGACAAATCACTCTGACGGCCCTCCCTGAATCGAAAGTCTATGGTCAAAGCGTAAACACGAATCCATCTGGATTTACCATCGCTGACCAAGGGGACCCATCTGACTCGATTCTGCCAAATGGTGAACGAATCGTAGCTGTCAGAAAGCTGAGCAATGTGGCTGGTGATACGACAGCTAACGTCGGTGTTACAGCTGGTGATCTGGTCTTGGAAGACATTGTCGCTCGTTCAACTAACTTTAACGAAGACAACTATCTGATTACGAGAGTAGCAGGGGATTACACCGTGACTCCTCGTGCGATTGCTATCACAGCATCGAATCAGGGTAAGATTTATGGCAATGTAGAGAGTCTAGATAATACTGCATTTACAGTTTCAGATACCTTCGGAGGAGGAGGTTCGACTCTGCCGAATAATGAAAGGGTTAACTCAGTCACATTCGCTCCTACAACTGTAGCGAGTGATCCGCGCACGAACGCTGGGAATTACCCGAATGAGCTGGAAATCATCGATCAGGTGGGATCAGCGAATTTTGAAGCGGGCAACTACACGATCACATACATAGACGGCGATTATGATGTATCTCGTAGAGCAATCACTGCGACTATTCTTGATCAAGAGCGCTTTACTGGTGCGATTTACGATATCGATGTGTCAGCCTTCACGCTTTCAGAAGTCTTACCAAATGGTGAGAGCATTGATGAGTTGAATATCACAAGTGCTAATGGAATAGCAGGTGATCCGAACGCTCCAGCTGCGGTTTATCCTGATGAGTTAGTCGCAGATAGTGTGATCGCATCATCGAATGGATTTAGCATTTTAAACTATGACCTGAGTGTCACTCCAGGGGCTATTACTTTAAATGAGTTCCCAGGTCTATCAGCTGTTGCTGCTGAAGGTTTGAATGCAGAGTGGATTAAGTCGAATATCGGTTACGATCCGAAGGCTCCGCTGGCTAACTCATTTGCGATTTCGCAGTCTGTTGGCATGAGACTCCTAGAGATTCCTGAGTGGGTTAAGCTCAGTAAGTCACAGAAACAGGTTGTCCTTCGTCAACTCGGTCAGATCCCACTCGAGGAGCAAACGCTTTCAGATGTAGAGGAACTCATTGCCGCACTGAATCAGTAGAAACAGAACCAAGTGCATATCCCGTTTATTTCTCAATCTTCTCAAATGTCACCCTCTTCACTCCTGTTACGCATGAACAAAAAGACATTCGTTCCCTCTCTTCTTCTCAGCGCTGTTGCATCATCTTATGTAGCTGTCGCAGGCCCTATCGCTTTCTCTGGTAACCAAGAGATTTCTGATGCGGCTCTTGCTGGTATTACTGTTAAGCTCTCTCAGGGCGAAAATGGTCTGACCCCAGCACCGACAGGGCATGCCTACTCACTGGCATCTATCGATGCTTCGACGCTAGCCCCTGAGGCAGTTGCCGCGATTCTACGCGAAATCTCTTCTTACTACCAAGAAAATGGTATTTTGGCGACTCGCGCAGTTGTGACTAAAGAGGGATTTGCCGCTTCTCGCAAAGGAAAGGCGCTTTCGATTAAAATCATAGAAGGAAAGATCACGAAAACACGTGTTGTTAGCATGGATGATGACCAAGTTGTCTCATCGGCTAAGCGTGAGCGCATAGAGGCTGCAGCACCGCTCGGTGCAGGGTCATCAGTGCGTGCTCACCAGCTAGATGGAACAGTCGGTCAGATGAATCGCTTTAGCCGTCAGCAGGTGCATCCAGTCCTAGTCCCTGAAAATGGAGAACTCATTCTGGAATATCGCGTGAAGCAGTTGGCTGAATCTTTAGGGAGTATCACATTCGATAACTATGGAGGTGAGCGCACTGGTGAAGAGCGTGTGAGTCTCTCCTTTACTCAGTGGAATGCTCTCCGCCCAGATGATAGGCTGTCTTTCAATGCTCTGACATCTTTCGAGGGAAATAGTAGTTTTGCAGGAGTTGATTATATGACTCCACTCGATGCGACCGCTAGTCGCCGCCTGACATTTAATGTGTCCTACTCAGACTACACTGCGGAAGACATTGGTCTTGGGATCTCTGGCTTAGACTTCGAGGGTGAGAGCTTCACTCTTGGCTTAGGCTATGAAAAGACTCTCTGGCATGGAGATGGTGCTTATCTAGATGGCACCATCGGTTTACGATTCTTAGATGTTGAGCAGGATCAGACGTCAGTTGGTCGACCAGTTACAGGGACTCAGTATCTCCTACCGTCTATCGCGTTACGCTATACGAAGTCTCGCCCGAATGGCAGCTTTGTCGCAGGAGCTAAGCTTGAGGCAAATATCGCTGATTTAGCCAATACTGCATCGGATTTAGATCCGTTAGGACGTCTTAATGCAGAAGACTCATTCATACTCGGATCACTGTATGCTGCCTACCGCACACATCTCGATGAGATGATTACAGGAAAAGAGGGGAGAAAGCATGAACTCAACATTTTAGCGTCAGCTAATAGCAGCTTCGGAAAGCGTGTTCCTCCATCATTTCTCAATGTCCAAGGTGGATTCCATACTGTGCGTGGATATCCAGTTGGAGCTGCGTCTGGTGACAGCTCTTTCCTCGTGAAGGCAGATTATAAGTATCACGTGAATCGCCGCATACCTGCTGGCACTGTGCCAAATGTCTGGGATATCTCTGTGGGGGCTTTCACTGACTTTGGCGTCGTGACAAACGAAGATAACGAGTCATTTGAGCAGGACGATACTCTCTGGTCTGTAGGGCTTGGAGTGGAGGCTCAGTATAAAGAAAATTTCTCACTTGGTTTGCAGTATGGCATCGCTCTGCAAGGAATCGATTCATTGACACAGCCGGTGGATTCTGGCGA
>CALFDI010000332.1 GCA_937952875.1 uncultured Verrucomicrobiales bacterium | reverse complement strand
CATGAAGGTCATGTAACGAGGGTCTTTCTTCTTGCCTTGATTGAGGAGGAGAAGGAAAGGAATCGCGAAGTGACCAAATACGAGGAAGAGACTGAGAAGGTTCCAATTTCCCGTATTACGCAGGAGGAAGTAAGACGTTTCCTCTGTGATGTTCGCATACCAGATGAGGAAAAACTGAGCGAATGAGACATATGCCCAGAAGACGATGAAGGCAAAGAGCAGCTTACCCATGATGTGGAAGTGCTCAGGAGTAACGACTGTTTTGAGGTATCCAGCTTTCTGTAAGAAGATAGCAGTCAAAATGAGAGTCGCCATGGAGCTCAACGCACATCCTGCGAAGAAATACACACCCCACATGGTCGAGAACCATTTAAAGTCGAGTCCCATGATGATATCGAATGCGAGGAACGTCGCTGTGACAGCGAAGATCGGCATGTATGGGGCAGAGAGTGCACGTGCTTTGAAGAGACGCTTCAGTCCTGGGTTAGGATCTGTGTCCTGAGCGACGGAGATGCTGCGGAGGTGCTTGATGATCAAGCTAAGGCCAACAAAGTAGAAAACCATGCGGATATACCACGCGATCGGGTTCATATACCATGCCTTAACCTTCAGAAGGTATGTGCCATGATCTTTCGCAAGTTCAGCCTCAGCTGCCTTCGAGCCGTAGAAGCCTAAGAATTTTCCATCTGTCCAAGACGCACCGGTCTCACGCCATGCCGTCATCCACTCATAAAGTTCTTTCTGCACACCTGGGATGAAGAACGGAAGAGCGAAGACCGCGAGGAAAGGATAAACGAATCCAAGATTCTCAAAGAGACGGCGAACTGATGTCCCCCACCCTGAGTTCGAGAGATTGTGTA
Source organism: uncultured Verrucomicrobiales bacterium (assembly GCA_937952875.1). Lineage (GTDB taxonomy): Bacteria > Verrucomicrobiota > Verrucomicrobiia > Verrucomicrobiales > Akkermansiaceae > CALFDI01. The sequence continues at coordinate 2,034 of CALFDI010000332.1, read as the reverse complement.
AGAGCGTCCAGAAACATCCACCAAGAGCGAGTGTAATGAAGAAAGTGAACGCGAAGAGCCATGAATAGGAATAACTTCCGCGAGTCGCAGGAACACAGAGCAAAATAATGCTGAGAACTCCAAGAGCAAGTAAGCCAATACCGCTAATGGACTTGAGCTTAGAGACCTTATTGGGGTCTAGCTTTTCGCCCTCTGCAGGAATGTCTGATGATGTGACGTGATGAGACATGAAAAAGTAACTCGTTACTGGTTATTTGTTATCGAGGCCAGCTGTCGCCGCTTCAAAGGCGTCTTTGATCTTAGGATTACTGAGCGGTGCATTCTGCGCCAACTGCATAGAGCGGATATAGGCAATGATGGCCCAACGGTCTTCGAGGCTAATATTGTAGCCGTAGCCACTCATGACCCCTTTACCCTTTGTGATGACCTCGAACATGCGGCCATCTGGATACTTAGCTGAAAGAAAATTCTCAGTATGAAGGTTCGCCACGCCGGGAACACCGAATTGAGCTGCGATACCTCCACCGTCACCTGAACGACCGTGGCATGGCATACATGAAATGTTATAGCGCTCTTCTCCGCGTGCGATAAAGGCTGGAAGTGCCTCAGCTGTGAGTTCCAGCTCGGCAGGCATACCAGATCCGTAGTATTCATCTATGCTACCAGTCGCTAAATAGCCCGCAGCACCACTGAACTGTGTATCGGCATCACCGATAGATTGCGGTAATGTGCCTTCGACAGGTTGGCGTGAGCCGAGACCATCAGCGAAGAAACTGTTAGGAGTCTGAGCTTTGATCTTATCCTGGCGGTCCATGTCAGGAAAGATCTCGATAGGAGTCTTAGCAGACTTGTCACCACGGAGACCAAAGATCCCGACCACCATGATGGCGATGAGAGCGTAGGCTAGGAAGAAATAGCGCATGAGCTGTGAGAAAGAGTGAGTGTAAAAGAGAAAGAGAAGTTACTGGCTGTCGTCTTCGACCAGTTCAAGATTAGCCCCGCCGATGTCTGTCAAAAATGCAGATGTGCCTTCAGCGGAAAATTTAGGATCACGTGCCTCGATGGCGATGAAGAAGGCGTCATCTGTCGCACGATGGAATTGCTTACTCGCGAACAATGGATGGTTTAGACGCGGAAGCTGAATCAGTGCGAGCAAGCCAAACAATGTGGTGAATCCAGAGAGCAGGATCGTGAGCTCGAACATGATCGGGAAGAAGGCCGGAATGGTGAAAATGTTCGCTGGCTTAGCCTGAACGATCGTCGGGTAAATGGCCACCTGAGTAGAGTATGCCAGAACAACAGCCGTGATGAATCCAGTCATGCCGCCAAAGAAGACGAACCATGGAAGGATCGAGCGCTTAAGTCCCATCGCATGGTCGAGACCGTGCACAGGGAATGGACTGTAACAGTCCCATTTAGAAAAGCCTGCATCACGCACTTTCTCCGCTGCCTTATAAAGGTCGGAGGCGCTCTTGAATTCGGCAAGGTAGCCGTAGACGCGTTTTACTGAGGTGCTCACTGTGAAAGTTCGGTTAGTTCGAAAAATGAAAGGAAAGGCGATTATTTGACGGCACTGTAGTTGGTGCCCTCGATTTCTGGTTGATAGGCAGCGACGTCTTCTGTCCCTGCATCTGGGTGATCGTGATGATCATCGAAATGTGGATCGGACTCTTCTTTGGTCCACTTCACTTCTGCAATGTTGATGCATGGGAGAAAACGGAGGAAGAGAAGGAAGAGAGCGACGAACATGCCGATCGTTCCGACAAATGTCATGATGTCGACCCAGCTAGGATTGTAGTATTTCCAATCACCAGGCAGCCACATACGTGCAAGAGTGGTGACGATGATCACGAAGCGCTCGAACCACATTCCAATGTTCACGAGCATGGCCACGATCATGACGACCCAAAGGTTCTCACGAGCAGACTTCAGCCAGAAAATCTGTGGGCTGAGGACGTTACAGGTCATCATCGCTGCATAAGCCCACCAATACGGACCCACGATACGGTATTTGAAGGCATCAGCCTCGTATTT